>JAFAWC010000668.1 GCA_019242135.1 Mycobacteriaceae bacterium
CTGCGGGCGATGGGTGCGCGTCGGCTGGTGATCGCCCCGTGGTTCCTGGCGCACGGGCGTATCACCGACCGTGTCGCAAGTTTTGCTGCCGGACAAGCTATTCCGATGAGCCAGCCGCTGGGATCGCATCGGCTGGTGGCGGCGACCGTGCTTGCGCGTTTCGATCGGGCCTGCGCGGACGCCGAGCGGCTCGCGGCCTGACGGCCGGTTGGCGGCGGACACCCGGCTCGCGGCGTGACGGCCCGCGGGACTCACGAGGTTTGGGCCGGGGCCAATGACTCGTCGCGGCGGGGCAGCTGGGTGCTGCCCGCGATCTCCGGAACCCGGGTGGCGCGTACGTACACCGTGTCACCCTCCCTGAGGGCCAGCGCCTCCGCGTCCCCACGGGTGATCTGCGCGGTGAACCGTGAACCGGTGGGCGCGCCGGTGAGCTCTACTCGGACCTCGAAGCCCAAGTACACGATCCGGTCGATGGTTGCGCGCATCACGCCGATGCTCTCGGCGGTGCCGTCGCTGGTGGCAACCGCCATCTCCGGGTTGCGGCCGACGCGAATGTCATGCGGCCGCACCAGAATTCCGTTCAAAGACGACACCGCACCCAAAAACGACATCACGAACCCGTTGGCGGGTTCGTCGTAGACGTCGGTGGGCGAGCCGACCTGCTCGATGCGTCCCTTGTTCAATACCGCGATGCGGTCCGACACGTCGAGTGCCTCGGCCTGATCATGGGTAACCAGCACGGTCGTGACGTGCACCTCGTCGTGCAGACGGCGAAGCCAGGCCCGAAGGTCTTCGCGGACCTTCGCGTCCAGCGCGCCGAACGGCTCGTCGAGGAGCAGCACCCGAGGGTCGACGGCCAGGGCGCGCGCCAGCGCCATGCGCTGGCGCTGGCCACCGGACAGCTGGCCGGGATAACGGTTCTGAAAGCCGCTGAGCCCCACCGTCTCCAGCAGGTTGTCGACCTTCTCTTTGATCTCGGCCTTGGGCCGGCTGCGGATCTTCAACCCGAAAGCGACGTTGTCGCGGACGTTCATGTGTTTGAAGGCCGCGTAGTGCTGGAACACAAAGCCGATCCCCCGACGCTGGGGCGGCACATGGGTAACGTCGCGCCCGTCGATCGTTATCGTGCCGGTGTCGGGCTCGTCGAGCCCGGCGATTGCCCGCAACAGTGTCGACTTGCCCGACCCGCTGGGACCGAGAAGAGCGGTCAGGGAGCCGGCCGGCACGGCGAAGTCGATGTCTTTGAGCGCGGCGAAGTCACCGTAGTGTTTGTTCACACCTCGCAAGGTGATCGCGTCGGTCATTTCTATCTCCTTGCCCCGCCTAGGCTTTCGCGCTTGCCCGGCGTGCGTCCAGGACCACCTGCACGATCAGCACCAGCACCGCGACGGTCATCAGCAGTGTCGAGATCGCATACGCGCCGTATTCCGCGCCGCGGGCGTAGCGGTCCGACACCAACAGTGTCAGGGTCTGCGACGTTCCCGGCAAGTTCGACGACACCATGATGACCGCGCCGTACTCGCCCAGGGTGCGCGCGACGGTCAGCACCACTCCGTAGGTCAGTCCCCAGCGGATCGACGGCAATGTGATGCGCCAGAACGTCTGCCAGCCGCTCGACCCGAGCGTCGCGGCCGCCTCCTCCTGGTCGGTGCCGATCTCGTGCAGCACCGGCTCCACCTCGCGGATCACGAACGGCAGCGTGACGAAGATGCTGGCCAATACGATGCCCGGCAGCCCAAAGATGATCTTGAAGCCGAGGTTTCGCTCGATGAACCCGAACGCACCCGCCGATCCCCACAGCACGATCAGTGCGACACCGACCACCACCGGGGACACCGCGAACGGCAGATCGATCGCCGCCTGCAGCGTACCCTTGCCACGGAACCTGTTGCGCGCCAACACCAGCGCGGTGGGAACGCCGAACAACACATTGAGCGGCACCACGATCGCCACGACCAACAGCGACAGCTGAAGCGCCGAGATCGCGGCCGGCGTGGTGATCGAGGCCCAGAACTGCCCGAGACCCGGCTGAAACGAGCGCCAGAGAATCAGCCCGACCGGCACGAGCACCAGGCCGATGACGTAGGCCAGCGCGGCGAAGCGGATCAAATACCGCAGCGGCGGCGACGGAGTCACTTGTCCAACTCCTCACGTTTGGCCGCCCGGGAGCCCAGCAGCCGCAAGACGAAAAGCACTACAAACGAAATAGCAAGCAGCGCGATGGAAATCGCTGCGGCACCGGTACGGTCGTCGTTCTCGATCAGCGTCCGGATCCACTGCGAGGACACTTCGGTCTTGCCCGGCACGGCACCGCCGATCAGCACCACCGAACCGAACTCCCCGATCGCGCGGGAGAACGCCAAGCCGGCGCCGGAGAACAGCGCGGGGGTCAGCGCCGGGAGGATGATCGTGCGAAAGATCGTCCAGTTCTTCGCGCCGAGCGACGCCGCGGCCTGTTCGGCCTCTTGGTCGACCTCCAGGAGCACCGGTTGAACAGCACGCACGACAAACGGCAGCGTGACGAACAGCAGAGCGACGCCGACGCCGTACGGGGTGTGCTGCAGGTGCAGGCCGACGGGACTGCGCGGACCGTAGAGCGCCAGCAGCACCACGCTGGCCACGATCGTCGGCAGCGCGAACGGTAGGTCGATGACGGCATCGACCAGCCTTTTGCCCGGGAAGTCATCGCGAACCAGCACCCAGGCGACGAGCACCCCGAACAGCACATTGATCACCGTCACGGCGGCCGAAATCGTCAACGTCACGCGGAACGAGTCGATCGCCGCCGGCGACGTGACCGCCTTGACGAACGCGGACCAGCCGCCCTTGGCGGATTGCCACGCGATCGCCGCCAGCGGCAACAGCACGATGACCGACAGCCACAGCGTCGCGACGCCGAGGCGAAGAGACGCGGTGCCGCGCAGACCGGGCCGCGCGGTGGGCGCGGTGAGCTCGGGAGTGAGCTCGACGGTTGCTGTCATCCGGTCGCCTGCTTGTAGATCTTGGTGATCGAGCCGTTGTCCTTGTCGAACAACGACGGATCCACCGTGTTCCATCCGCCCAGGTCCGTGATCGTCCACAAGCGCTGGGCCGGCGCCGGGAAATCCTTCGCGAACTCCTGGGCCACCCCGGGGTCAACGGGGCGGAAGCCGGCCTGCGCCCACAGCCGCTGCCCGTCCTGGGTGTACTGGAAGTTCTTGAAGTCGGTGGCTTCCCTGAGGTGGGTGGTTGTGGTCACGACGGCCAGCGGATTCTCGATCTTGAACGTCTGGGGCGGGATGATGTGCTGGGCGGCCTTACCCTGCCTCTCGACGTTGATCGCCTCGTTCTCGTAGCTGATCAACACGTCTCCGGTGCCCTGCAAGAACACGTCGGTGGCCTCGCGGCCCGACCCGGGGCGAACCTTGATGTGCTGGGTGACCAGCTGCTGGATGAAGTCCAGCCCGGCCTGCTGATCTTGGCCGCCGTTGCTCTTGGCGGCATACGGGGCGAGCAGGTTCCACTTCGCCGAGCCGGAGCTCAGCGGGCTGGGCGTGACCACCTCAACGTCGGGCCGGAGCAGGTCGTCCCAATCCTTGATGTTCTTGGGGTTGCCCGGCCGGACCACTAGCACCACCACCGAATCGAACGGGATGCCCTTCGTGGCGTCGGTGTTCCAGTCCTGGGAAACCTTGTTGGCCTTGACCAGCCGGGTGACGTCGGGCTCCAGTGAAAAGTTCACGATGTCGGCGGGCTTGCCGTCCACGACCGCGCGCGACTGGTCCCCGGACGCGCCGTAGGACGTGGTGATCGCGATGGCCTTGCCCTGCTCGGTTGCGTTGAACGCCGGGATGACCTTGCTCCAGCCGGGCTCGGGTACTGAGTACGCGACCAGGGTCAGCGTCGCCTTGGCGTTCGACGGGCCGCTGCTGCCCGCCACGTCGCTGGCGCCGCCGCCGCAGGCCGCGAGTACCGCCGCGGTCAGGGCAAGCGCGGCTACCCGGCGAGCGTGTGTGAGGCGTTCGAGCATGGGAAACCTTTCCGGGCAAAGGGAGCGGAGGCGAGAACCCGGGCCGGCGAAAGGCGTGTATCAGGGCGCGAGCTGATCGATGGCCAATACCAACGCCAAACCGCCAACGGGCATGGAGTCATCGACAACAGTGCACATCTGCAACAGCGCTATCGCCAACGGCAATGAGTGCCAGAACAAAGCACTCGTGGTTGCCGCGCGCTGGTTGCATGGCGGGAAGCCTAACAGAGTTCGCGCAGGTCGCCTGTTCGGCGGTCAGCGGTCGGTCAGCTTCGGTCAGCGGTCGGTGAACGGTCGGTCAGCGGTGGAGCAGCCACACCGCGATCACCAACACGATCAAGATCACCAGGATCATGGTGACCCGGGATTTAGGCATCGGTCATGGGGCATCGGTCATGGCTGGTTTTCGGGCTCGCCGTCCCTCATTCGGTGAAACAGCCGAATGCCTTGCCCGAGGACGCCGTCGAGCAGCACCGCCAGACCGTAGGCGAGCACGAGCACCACCGGCATCACCACGAGGGTTTGCAGCACGAAGGCCAATCCGGACAGCCAGAGTTCGACGCCGTCCCACCAACTGAGGAAACCGGCCATCCGGTCAGGGTAAGTGTCGGCGGGGCTGAGGCCAAGGAGCGGTCGCGTGCCAGAATGACCCTGTGCCGGCGCCCGAGTCCACCGCATGCGTGATCGCCGGGGGCGGGCCAGCCGGCATGGTGCTGGGGCTGTTGCTCGCCCGGGCCGGCGTCCCGGTGGTGGTGATGGAGAAGCACGCCGACTTTCTGCGTGACTTCCGCGGTGACACCGTGCACGCGAGCACGCTGCGCCTGCTCGACGAGCTGGGGTTGGGTCCGCAGTTCGCGCAGATGCCGCACCGAGTGATCGACAGCATCCGCATGGAAGTTCAAGATGTACCCGTCGAGTTGAGCCTGCGCACGCTGCCGGGTGCGCACAAGCACATCGCGCTCGTGCCGCAGTGGGACTTCCTCGAGTTGCTGGCCACCGCCGCCGAGGCGGAGCCGACGTTCACGCTGATGCGCAGCACCGAGGTGCTTGGTCCACTGAAGCGCAACAGCCGAGTCGTCGGCGTACGGTACCGCAGCGATGACGGCGAAACGCGCGAGATGCACGCGCAGTTGACCGTGGCGTGTGACGGCCGGTCATCGACGTTGCGTTCGTCGATGGGATTGGTTCCCAGGGGTTTTGGAGCCCCGATGGATGTGTGGTGGTTCCGATTGCCGCGCACGGGCGGCGACCGCAAGGGCCTCAACGGCGTGTTCCGTTCGGGCCATGCCTGCGTCGTGATCGACCGAGGCGATTACTACCAGATTGCCTACATCATCCCGAAGGGCGCGGACAGCGCGATGCGCGCCGAGGGTGTGGAGGCGTTGCGGCGCCAGGTCGTGCAGCTGGTGCCGTGGCTGTCGGACCGGGTCGATGCGATCTCGTCGCTGGATGACGTGAAATTACTTGACGTGCAACTGAATCGGCTGAGGAGCTGGTACCTCGACGGGTTGTTGTTGATCGGCGACGCCGCGCATGCCATGTCACCTGTCGGCGGGGTCGGGATCAACCTCGCGGTAGCCGACGCGGTCGCCGCGGCGGCCATCCTCGCCGGACCGCTGCACAACGGGGACCTGAAGCGGTCCCAGCTGGCGCGTGTGCAGATGCGACGTTGGCTGCCTGCGGCACTGATTCAAGCCGCGCAGCGGATCATTCACGCCCGAGTCATCGCCGAAGCCATCCATGAGGATCTCGACCAACCGCCGAAACCGCCACTGGCGCTGCGGGTGCTGAGCAGGTTGCCGGCCCTGGGCGCGATCCTGGCTTACGGGATCGCGATCGGCCCGCTGCCCGAGCACGCGCCCGCGTTCGCCCGGCGATCGATTGACCACTCTGGCCGTTGAGTAGACGAAAACCGCGTCGAGAGCAGATGATGGGCGCATGGTTCTGAGCGCCGAGCCCGCCGAGGAGGCGCACGAGGCCGGGTTTTCCTCGACCAGCCCGGTGCCGTATATCCAGAGCTCGTCGAGCCGGAACCCGTTCCCCCCGATCGCCGACTATGCGTTCCTGTCGGACTGCGAGACCACCTGCCTGATCAGCTCGAGCGGTTCGGTCGAATGGCTGTGCGTGCCGCGGCCGGATTCCCCCAGCGTGTTCGGTGCGGTCCTGGACCGGGCCGCCGGTCATTTTCGGCTGAGCCCGTACGGGGTGTCGGTGCCGGCGGCGCGGCGCTACTTGCCGGGCAGCCTCATCCTGGAGACCACGTGGCAGACCCACACCGGGTGGATGATCGTGCGTGACGCGCTGGTCATGGGCGCCTGGCACGACATCGAGGCGCGCTCGCGAACTCACCGACGCACGCCGATGGACTGGGATGCCGAGCACATTCTGCTGCGCACCGTGCGCTGCGTCAGCGGCACCGTCGAGATGGTGCTCAACTGTGAGCCGTCGTTTGACTACCACCGCATCAGCGCCACATGGGAGTATTCCGGGCCGGCCTACGGCGAGGCGATCGCCCGGGCTAAACGCGACCCGGATGGGCATCCACATCTGAAGCTGACAACCAACCTGCGGATCGGGCTGGAAGGCCGCGAGGCCCGGGCGCGGACGCGGCTGAAGGAAGGCGACAACGTCTTCGTGGCGCTGAGCTGGTCGCGGCATCCCGCGCCGCAGACCTACGACGAGGCCGCCGACAAGATGTGGAACACCAGCGAATGCTGGCGCCAGTGGATCAACATCGGGGATTTCCCGGACCACCCGTGGCGGTCGTACCTGCAGCGCAGCGCGTTGACTCTGAAGGGGCTGACATACTCGCCGACCGGCGCGCTGCTGGCGGCCAGCACGACGTCGTTGCCCGAAACACCTCAGGGCGAACGTAACTGGGACTATCGCTATGCGTGGGTGCGGGACTCGACCTTCGCGCTGTGGGGCCTGTACACGCTCGGGCTCGACCGTGAGGCCGACGACTTCTTCTCGTTCATCGCCGACGTGTCCGGGGCGAACAACGGCGAACGCCATCCGCTGCAGGTGATGTACGCCGTCGGCGGGGAGCGCACGCTGGTCGAAGAGGAACTGACGCACCTGTCCGGCTACGACGGTGCCCGCCCGGTTCGAGTCGGTAACGGCGCGTACAACCAAACCCAGCACGACATTTGGGGCACCATGCTGGATTCGGTGTACCTGCACGCCAAGTCCCGTGAACAGATCCCCGAGTCGTTGTGGCCGGTGCTGAAGAACCAGGTCGAGGAGGCAATCAAGCACTGGCGCGAGCCCGACCGCGGGATCTGGGAGGTGCGCGGCGAACCTGCGCACTTCACGTCGTCAAAGATCATGTGCTGGGTGGCCCTGGACCGCGGCGCCAAACTGGCCGAGCTGCAGGGCGAGAGGACCTACGCGCAGCAGTGGCGGGTGATCGCCGAGGAGATCAAGGCCGACGTGCTTACGCACGGCGTCGACTCGCGCGGCGTTTTAACCCAGCGCTACGACTCCGACGCGCTGGACGGGTCGTTGCTGCTGGCGGTGCTGACCCGGTTCCTGCCGCCCGACGATGTGCGGATCCGCAAGACCGTGCTGGCGATCGCCGACGAACTGACGCAGGACGGGTTGGTGTTGCGGTACCGCGTCGAGCAGACAGACGACGGCCTGGCCGGCGAGGAGGGCACGTTCACGATCTGCTCCTTCTGGCTGGTGTCTGCGCTCGTGGAGATCGGTGAGATCAGCCGGGCCAGGCACCTGTGCGAACGGCTGTTGTCCT
This sequence comes from Mycobacteriaceae bacterium, assembly GCA_019242135.1. Taxonomy (GTDB): domain Bacteria; phylum Actinomycetota; class Actinomycetes; order Mycobacteriales; family Mycobacteriaceae; genus Mycobacterium. The sequence continues at coordinate 7,761 of JAFAWC010000668.1, forward strand.
ATGCGAGCCCGTTGCGTCTGTACGCCGAGGAAATCGAGCCCCGCACAGGGCGGCATCTGGGCAACTTCCCGCAGGCGTTCACGCATCTGGCGTTGATCAACGCCGTGGTGCACGTGATCCGCGCCGAGGAAGAGGCCGACAGCACCGGCGTGTTCGTGCCGGCTAACGCGCCGATGTAGTTATTTCTTTGCTTTGTCCGCACCGGCGTCGGTTGACAGGGCGGCGACGAACGCTTCCTGCGGAACGTCGACGCGACCGATCGTCTTCATCCGCTTCTTACCCTCTTTCTGCTTTTCGAGCAGCTTGCGTTTGCGGGTGATGTCGCCGCCGTAACACTTGGACAGCACATCCTTGCGCAACGCGCGGATGTTTTCCCGGGCAATGATTTTCGAGCCGATGGCGGCCTGAACGGGAACCTCGAACTGCTGTCGGGGAATCAGCTCCTTGAGTTTCTGAGTCATCTTGCGGCCGTAATCGGCGGCGGCGTCACGGTGCACAATCGCGCTGAACGCGTCCACCGGCTCGCCCTGCAGCAGGATGTCGACCTTCACGAGGTCGGCTTCCTGCTCACCAGCGTCCTCGTAATCCAGGCTTGCGTATCCGCGGGTGCGCGACTTCAGCGCATCGAAGAAGTCGAAGATGATCTCGCCCAACGGCATCGTGTAACGCAGCTCCACGCGTTCGGGCGACAGGTAGTCCATGCCGCCGAGTTCGCCGCGGCGGGACTGGCACAGCTCCATGATCGTGCCGATGAACTCACTGGGCGCGATGATGGTGGTCTTGACGACCGGCTCGTACACCGTGCGGATCTTGCCCGCAGGCCAGTCCGACGGGTTCGTCACGATCGTCTCGCCGCCGTCCTCGAGCAGCACCCGGTACACGACGTTGGGTGACGTTGAGATCAAGTCCAGGTCGAACTCGCGCTCAAGCCGTTCCCGGGTGATCTCCATGTGCAGGAGCCCCAGAAAGCCGCAGCGGAAACCGAACCCGAGCGCCGCCGACGTTTCCATCTCGAACGTGAAGCTCGCATCGTTGAGGCGCAGCCTGCCCATCGCAGCACGCAAGGTCTCGAAG
>JAFAWC010000016.1 GCA_019242135.1 Mycobacteriaceae bacterium
GGTGATCTGGACGAGCTTTGGGAACGCCGGTGCCATGTCGCGAGCCTACGTCTGATCGGATGGGGGCGACCCGTCCCCCGCAAGCGGGAGGTGCCCCCCACGCCCGGCTCCGCCGCGCTGGTGATCGCCACGTGGAGTAGAAAAGACAGGGTGGCTGCACTGAAACTGGGATATAAGGCGTCAGCGGAACAATTTGCTCCGAGAGAGCTCGTCGAGCTCGCAGTCGCCGCCGAAGAACACGGTATGGACAGCGCTACCGTCAGCGACCACTTCCAGCCCTGGCGGCACGAGGGCGGGCATGCCCCGTTCTCGTTGTCGTGGATGACCGCGGTCGGAGAGCGCACCAAGCGGATGATGTTGGGCACGTCGGTGCTCACTCCGACCTTCCGGTACAACCCCGCGGTCGTCGCCCAGGCCTTCGCCACAATGAGCTGCCTCTATCCGGGCCGCATCTTTCTTGGCGTCGGCACCGGCGAGGCGCTCAACGAAATCGCCACCGGATATGAAGGCGACTGGCCGGATTTCAAGGAGCGCTTCGCCCGGCTGCGCGAGTCGGTACGACTGATGCGTGAACTGTGGCTGGGCGATCGCGTCGATTTCAAGGGCGAATACTACAACCTCAAGGGTGCCTCGATTTACGACGTGCCCGAAGGCGGCGTGCCGGTGTACATCGCGGCGGGCGGCCCCGTGGTGGCCAAGTACGCCGGCAGGGCCGGCGACGGCTTCATTTGCACCTCGGGCAAGGGTGAGGAGCTGTACGCCGATAAGCTCATTCCCGCCGTCCGGGACGGCGCGCAGGCGGCCGACCGCAACCCCGACGACATCGACCGGATGATCGAGATCAAGATCTCCTACGACACCGATCCGGAGCTGGCGCTGGAGAACACCCGATTCTGGGCGCCGTTGTCGTTGACCGCCGAGCAAAAACACAGCATCGACGACCCGATCGAGATGGAGAAGGCGGCCGACGAGCTGCCGATCGAACATGTCGCCAAGCGCTGGATCGTCGCGTCGGATCCTGACGAGGCGGTCGAAAAGGTCGGCCAATACCTGACCTGGGGCCTCAACCACCTGGTGTTCCACGCACCAGGCCACGATCAGCGCCGTTTTCTACAGCTTTTCGAACAGGACCTCGCGCCGAGGCTGCGGCGGCTGGCCTGATTAGGTTAACGCGTGCCAAACCAGGTTTCCGCGCTGTATATCGCGTCGCCTGAGGGGGACACCGGCAAGTCGACGATCGCGCTGGGCATATTGCATCGGCTGACCGCCACAGTGGCCAAAGTCGGGGTATTCCGTCCGATTACCCGGGTCTCTGGTGACGACCCGCTGCGCCCGGCTTCGCCGCGCTGGCGATCGCCACGTGAGGAGCGCGATTACATCCTGGACCTGCTGCTGGCGCAAAGCACCGCCGGTCTGCCGTACGAGCGCTGTGTCGGCGTGACGTACCAGCAACTGCACGCCGACCGCGACGCCGCGATCGCCGACATCGTCGAGCACTACCACGCGATGGCGGCGGCATGCGACGCGGTGGTGATCGTCGGCAGCGACTACACCGATGTGGCGACGCCCGCTGAGCTGTCGGTCAACGCCCGCATCGCGGTCAATCTGAGAGCGCCGGTGCTGCTCGCAGTGCGCGCCATGGGCCGCAGCGCCGAGGAAGTCGCACACGTCGTCGAAGTGTGTCTGGCAGAGCTGGGCGCCCAACATGCCCACACCGCGGCGGTGGTGGCCAACCGCTGCGAGCCGTCGCAGTTGAGCGCCGTCGCCGATGCGCTGCGGCCGTTCACGCCGCCGACCTATGTGCTGCCTGACGAGCCGCTGCTGGTCGCGCCGACGGTCGCCGAGCTGCAGACCGCCGTGAACGGGACCCGGGTCAGCGGTGACGACGCGCTGATGGGTCGCGAGGCGATGGGTGTGGTGGTCGCCGGGATGACCGCCGACCATGTGCTGGAACGGCTGGGTGAGGGCATCGCCGTGGTGACTCCCGGCGACAGGTCGGATGTCGTGCTGGCCGTCGCGAGTGCCCATGCGGCCGAAGGGTTCCCGTCGCTGTCGTGCATCATCCTCAATGGCGGGTTTGAACTGCATCCGTCGATCGCGGCCCTGGTGGCCGGCCTGCGGCTGCGGCTGCCGATCATCGCGACCGTGTTGGGAACCTACGACACCGCCAGCGCGGTGGCTTCGACGCGAGGGCGGGTCACCGCGGCTTCACAGCGCAAGATCGACACCGCGCTGGAGTTGATGGAACGCCACGTCGACATCGCGGATTTGTTGACGCAGTTGTCAATCCCGATTCCGACGGTGACCACGCCGCAGATGTTCACCTACCGGTTGAAGGAGCAGGCCCGATCGGATCGCAAGCACATCGTGCTTCCCGAAGGCGACGACGACCGCATCCTGCGCTCCGCCGGCCGATTAGTGCAGCGCGGCGTAGCCGATCTGACCATCCTGGGCGACGAAGCCCAGATACGCTCGCGCGCAGCCGAACTGGGTGTCAACCTGGACGAGGCGGCGGAGCTTGACCCGCGGACCAGCAAGCTGTGCGACAAATTCGCCGAGCAGTACGCCGAGCTGCGCAAGAACAGGGGCGTCACCGTCGAG
>JAFAWC010000462.1 GCA_019242135.1 Mycobacteriaceae bacterium
CCACCCGGCGCTGGCGAATTCGGCGGGCCTGGCGCTCCCGTACGTGACCGTGTGCGTTCGGGCGACGCTCGCACCTTAGCGGCCACAATGTACATTTTGGCCATAACAGCTAGAATGGCCACATGCCGGCCTCACTGACCACCCTGACGTTCCGCAACCGCGACGGCGAGCTCGTCGACGTGCCCACGGTGGCCGCAACCCGCTTCAAGAACGAGTTCGGTGCGATCTTCGAGCAGGCCGCGCTGGGCGGTGCGGTTGCCATCACCAAGCACAACACCCCGAAGGCGGTGTTGATGTCGTATGCGGAGTTCGAAGCGCTGACCAAGTCCAGCGCACCCGCGCTCGACGAACTGACCGAGCGCTTCGATGCCGTGCTGCAACGCATGCAGACGCCCGAAGCGAAGGCGGCGATGAGTGCGGCCTTCGACGCCACACCCGAACGGCTTGGCCGGGCGGCCATCAATGCGGCGCGCCCGAAGCGGCGACGCTGACCCCGGCCCGGCTTTACGTGCTCGCCGGCGTCAACGGCGCAGGCAAGAGCAGCATCGGCGGCGCGACATTTCGCGCCGCGGGCGCCGACTACTACAACCCCGACGAGGCCGCGGCGGAGCTGATGGCCGTGAATCAGGGCCTCGACCAGGTCAGGGCCAACGCCGCGGCGTGGCGGCAGGGCAAACGGCTGCTGGAACGCGCGATCGCAGAACGACTCGACTTCGCGTTCGAGACCACACTGGGCGGGAGCACCATCGCGCGCCTGCTCACCGAAGCGGCGCCTCAGGGCATCGAGGTACGAATGTTCTACGTCGGGCTGCCCAGCCCGGACGCGCATATGGCGCGGGTACGGCAGCGGGTGCGGGCCGGGGGTCATGACATCCCGGATGCCACGATCCGGCGCCGGTGGCGACACAGCCGCCAAAATCTGGTGCAGCTGTTGCCGGCCCTGACCGAGCTGCGCCTATACGACAACTCCCTCGACGCCGACCCCGCCGCCGGTCAGCTGCCGCAGCTGCAGCTCGTCCTGCATCTGCAGCGGGGCGAGATCGTCGGGCCCTCCGAGCTGTCATCGACACCGCAATGGGCGAAACCGATCGTTGCGGCTGCGCTGTCCCTGTGAGCCGACCCACCGTCGCAGTGCCGCATGCAGCCGACGCTCATCGTCTTCTTCGAATTCGTCGGCCGCCCAGGCGACGTAGCCGTCGGGACGAAGGAGCAGCCCGCACACCGACTCCTGCGGAGCCGTGGTGATGACGGCGTCCACGCGGTGTGCCGATTCCCGCGCCGCGGATGCAATCGGGCCACCGGACAGGTCGAGAAGAACGGGGCGGGCGTCATGCAACAGATCAGCGACGCGCCGCCGTCAGCGAAGGTCAGATCCGGCACCAACCGCCCCGACAACCGATGACCGTCGCCGACGTCATAACGTACGTCCGAGCCGGCCACCAGGTGGGCTATGTGCGCGGCCGCTTCCGGATTCTGCAGAAGTTCGGCGAAAAGCATTCGCAGCGCGCTGACTTCGGGTCCGGGCGCCATCAACGCGGCGTGTGACGACGATTGCATCATCAGGCGTTGACCGACCGCGTCGCGCTCGGTGTGGTAACTCGAGCAGACCCGGTGGCGCCCAGCCAACGCGAGTTCGCACGCCAGCATCAGCCGGTTCGGTCCGGCTCCTGCGATCACGACGTCGGCATGATCGTGCGGCGTTGCGTTCCCCTTTCCGCGGCAGGCGACTTCAGCGCGTGCCCAGCGGATCGATGGTCCACGCGATGTAGATGACCGTGGCGCAGACCACCACCATCGTCGTGACGTCGATCATCCGTCCGCGCACCACCAGCAGGCCGGCCCGGGTGTCGGACAGCACCAGCCGCAGGACTGCGGCGACGCCGACGCCGATGCCGATCAGCAGCGAACCGCGCCGCCAGAAGTCGGTGATCACCAACCCAAAAGCGGCGAAGAAGATCACGAACACCACCAGGATCGGCCACTGCGTGCGCACCACGTTTCGGGCGGCCTCGCGAGTGCTCATCGCCGCCTTCCGCTCTTCGCGCAAGCGCTCATCGCCGCCTTCTTGCTCTTCACGCAAGCGCTCATCTGCTTTCTGCTCTTCACGCAAGCGCTCAACGCGCCTCAGCCAGCTCGACCACGTTCGTCAACAGAAAC
>JAFAWC010000131.1 GCA_019242135.1 Mycobacteriaceae bacterium
CCGCACGGCCCGGGTATGCCGCACGGCCCGGGTATGCCGCCCGGCCCGGGTATGCCGCCCGGCCCCGGTATGCCGCACGGCCCGGGTATACCGCCCGGCCGCGCCCCCCACCCCCCACCCGCCATGGATACGTCGGGTTTCCGGCTCGGACCGGTGGATCTGGTATTTGAGCCTGGACAGATCACCTTCGTCGTCGGCGGCAACGGCAGCGGGAAGTCCACCTTGGCCAAGCTGCTCACCGGTCTGTACCTGCCCGAGACCGGGGCCGTCACGGTCAACGGCGAAAAGATCGGCCACGACAACCTCGAGTGGTTCCGGCAGAACTGCTCGGTCGTGTTCACCGACTTTCACTTGTTCGACGACTACCTGGGCTTTGAGCAACAGGGCATCGACGAGGAGGTGCGCCAGTACCTGACCGAGCTGCGACTCGCCCACAAGGTGACGGTCCACAACGGCCGCCTGTCGACGGTCGCGCTGTCGCAGGGGCAACGTAAACGGCTGGCACTGTTGACGGCGATGCTTGAAGACCGGCCGATCTACGTCTTCGACGAGTGGGCCGCCGACCAGGAACCCCAATTCCGCGACGTGTTCTACACCGAGATCATCACCGGGCTCGGACGGCGCGGCAAGACGGTCATCGTGATCACGCACGACGACCGCTACTTCCACTGTGCCGACAAGATCGTCAAACTCGACTTCGGCCAGATCGTCGACAGACCCGCGCCGTGACCGACCGCCTCGTCTTCCGTTCGTTGATGAGCGACAACCTCCGCTGGGACGCGCTCAGGTTACGACCCGGCGACATCGTGATCTCCGCGCCATCGAAATGCGGGATGACCTGGACGCAGCGCCTGGTGTCGTTGCTGGTCTTCGACGGCCCCGAGCTGCCGGGTCCGTTGTCGACGGTGTCGCCGTGGCTCGATCAGACCATTCGGCCGATCGACGAGGTCGTCGCCGCCCTCGATGCCCAGCAGCATCGCCGGTTCATCAAGACACACACCCCGCTCGACGGCCTCGTCCTCGATGATCGCGTGACATACATCGGCGTGGGCCGAGACCCGCGCGACGCCGCGGTGTCGATGCTGCACCAAGAGGCCAACATGGACCAGAACCGGATGCGCGCCCTGCACGAGGCTGCGGCACCGGAGCACGGATTCGTCCCGCCGCACGACGGCCACGGCGAACTGGCTCCGCACGAGGCGATTCGGGACTGGATGGAGCGGCCGATCATGCCGCCCGAAGGGATGGGGTCGCTGGCCACGATTTTGTACCACTTCGATTCGCTGTGGCGGCGGCGCCACCTGCCCAACGTCGCCCTGTTCCACTACGCGGACTTCCAGGCCGACGTCGCGGACGAGCTGGTGCGGCTGGGCCAAGTCCTCGGTTACCACGTTGGTCGGGCTCGGGCCGAGGAGCTCGCCCAGCATGCCAGCCTGCACGCGATGCGGGCGCACGCTTCGCAATTCGCCCCGAACTCAACCGACGGCATCTGGCGCAGCAACGAGCGCTTCTTCCGGGCCGGCGGCTTCGGTGATTGGCAGACCGTCTTCACCGAACACGAGGTGGTGCGTTACATCCACCGCACCAGGCAGCTGGCGCCGCACGATCTGCTCACCTGGGCTCACCTGGGCCGCTGCGGCAGCGACCGCGTCACTGCGGGCTGACCGCCTTACAGGTCCTTTAAGCTGGCACGTCGTGACGTCCCGGACGCGAGGAGGACCGACGAGTTCAACGGGCCCGCGCGACGAGCTCGATGCCCCGGAGCAATTTCGGATCCGGCGCGCCAAGCGCGAGCGGCTGCTGGACGAGGGCGCCGCACCATACCCGGTGGCGGTGCCCGTCACCCACACCCTCAAGCAGATCCGCGACGCGCATCCGGGGCTGCCGGCCGACGCCACCACCGGCGTCATCGTCGGTGTGGCGGGCCGCGTGGTGTTCGCCCGTAACTCCGGGAAGCTCTGCTTTGCCACCCTGCAGGCGGGCGACGGAACCCAGCTGCAGGCCATGATCAGCTTGGCCGGCGTCGGGCAGGCCGAACTCGACCGGTGGAAGTCCGAGGTCGACCTGGGCGACATCGTGTTCGTGCACGGCGAGGTGATCAGTTCTCGGCGGGGCGAACTCTCCGTGTTGGCTGATTCCTGGCAAATGGCGGCCAAGGCGTTGCGCCCCCTGCCGGTGGCGCACAAGGAGATGAGTGAGGAGTCGCGGGTCAGGCAGCGCTATGTCGATCTGATCATGCGGCCCGAGGCTCGGGCGGTGGCTCGCCAGCGCATCGCCGTGGTGCGCGCCCTGCGCAACGCGCTTCACCGGCGCGACTTCCTTGAGGTGGAGACTCCGGTACTGCAGACGCTGGCCGGTGGTGCCGCCGCGCGCCCGTTCGTCACGCACTCCAACGCGATGGACACCGACCTGTACCTGCGGATCGCTCCCGAACTGTTCCTGAAGCGCTGCGTTGTCGGAGGCCTGGAGAAGGTCTTCGAGCTGTCCCGCGTGTTCCGAAATGAGGGCGCTGATTCTACGCATTCACCGGAATTCTCGATGCTGGAGACTTATCAGGCCTATGGCACGTATGACGATTCGGCGGTGATGATCCGGGAGGTTATTCAAGAAGTCGCCGACGAAGTGTTCGGCACCCGTGTGTTGGCCCTTCCCGACGGGACGCACTATGACATCGACGGTGAATGGGTCTCGGTGCAAATGTATCCTTCGCTGTCGGAAGCGTTGGCGGAGCAGATTACCCCCGACACGTCGACACAGCACCTGCGCGGCATCGCGGAGCGACTCGGCATCGAGATCCCGGGTGATCGACCCGACGGCCACGGCAAGCTCGTCGAAGAATTGTGGGAACATTCTGTTGGGAAGTACTTGTACGCCCCGACGTTCGTACGTGATTTCCCCGTCGACACCACCCCGCTGACCCGTCAGCACCGCAGCATCCCCGGTGTCACCGAGAAGTGGGACCTGTATATTCGTGCGATCGAATTGGCAACCGGCTATTCGGAATTGGTCGATCCGGTGATCCAGCGGGAGCGGTTCGAGGACCAGGCCCGGGCCGCCGCCGCAGGCGATGAGGAGGCAATGGCCCTGGACGAGGATTTCCTCGCAGCGATGGAGTATGCGATGCCTCCCACCACCGGCACTGGAATGGGGATCGACCGGTTGATGATGGCATTGACGGGACTGGGAATTAGGGAGACCGTATTGTTCCCGATAGTTCGTAGGCAGTCCGACTGAACTGTGTGTCTCGCACTAACTGGCGTTTGGCTTTTGTTATTTCATATGGCACATTAGTGATCGGCGTAGATTCCCGCGTCGCCGGCGCGAGGCCGCAAAGTTCAGAAGGAGCAGTGCACAAAGTGGCCAAGAAAGTAACCGTAACGCTCGTCGATGATTTCGACGGCGAAGCAGCCGCTGACGAGACCGTAGAATTCGGCCTGGACGGTGTGTCCTATGAGATCGATCTGTCGTCGAAAAATGCAAAGAAGCTGCGTGACGATCTGAAGCTCTGGGTGGAAAAGGGCAGACGGGTCGGCGGTCGGCGCCGGGGTCGGTCGGGTTCGGGGCGCGGCCGCGCGTCGATCGACCGCGAGCAGAGCGCCGCGATCCGGGAGTGGGCGCGCCGAAACGGCCACAACGTATCGACCAGGGGCCGGATCCCGGCCGACGTGATCGACGCGTTCCATGCGGCCACGTAGTCAGCGGAAGACACTCGAAGTCACCAAGAGACCTCCTCGCCGCGAGTGTGATCTGTCTCTCCCACGGCTTCGAGCACGCGGCTTTCGCTAGCGGCGAACCACCGGTTGGACTGCGCGGGGAAACGAATCGGGGCTCGGCGACGTTAAATCCCTTGTAACGAGGGACGCACTGCAAACGACACTCGCCGCTCGGCCCAGATCGGTCCATGGGGCAGTGGGGGCAGCAGCCCATTAGAGTGGATAGCGGGTATCCGGGTTCCACGAGCCGGTCCGCGGTACTCACCGTGAGGGAGAGCAGGTAAGCACCGATGTTCGAAAGATTCACTGACCGCGCGCGGCGCGTTGTCGTCTTGGCCCAGGAAGAGGCCAGGATGCTCAACCACAACTACATCGGCACCGAGCACATCCTTCTGGGCCTGATCCACGAGGGTGAGGGTGTGGCCGCCAAGTCACTGGAGTCGCTCGGCATCTCGCTGGAGGGTGTCCGTAGCCAGGTCGAGGAGATCATCGGCCAGGGACAGCAGGCGCCGTCCGGTCACATCCCGTTTACCCCCCGCGCGAAGAAGGTGCTGGAGCTCAGCCTGCGCGAAGCCCTGCAACTCGGCCACAACTACATCGGCACCGAGCACATTCTGCTCGGCCTGATCCGTGAGGGCGAGGGCGTGGCCGCCCAGGTGTTGGTCAAGCTCGGAGCCGAGCTGACCCGCGTGCGCCAGCAAGTCATTCAGCTGCTCAGCGGCTATCAGGGTAAGGAAGCCGCGGAGGCGGGCACCGGCGGGCGTGGTGGCGAATCCGGCAACCCGTCGACCTCGCTGGTGCTCGACCAGTTTGGTCGCAACCTGACCGCCGCGGCCATGGAGGGCAAGCTCGACCCGGTCATCGGCCGCGAGAAGGAAATCGAGCGGGTGATGCAGGTGCTGTCGCGTCGCACCAAGAACAACCCCGTGCTGATCGGCGAGCCCGGCGTCGGCAAGACCGCCGTCGTGGAGGGGTTGGCGCAGGCCATCGTGCATGGCGAGGTCCCGGAGACACTCAAAGACAAGCAGCTGTACACGCTGGACCTGGGCTCGCTGGTGGCTGGTAGCCGTTACCGCGGCGACTTCGAGGAACGCCTGAAGAAGGTGCTCAAGGAGATCAACACCCGCGGCGACATCATCTTGTTCATCGACGAGCTGCACACGCTGGTCGGCGCGGGCGCCGCCGAGGGCGCCATCGACGCGGCGTCGATCCTGAAGCCGAAGCTGGCCAGGGGTGAGCTTCAGACCATCGGCGCCACCACGCTCGACGAGTACCGCAAGTACATCGAGAAAGACGCCGCGCTGGAGCGCCGCTTCCAGCCGGTGCAGGTCGGCGAGCCGACGGTGGAGCACACCATCGAGATCCTCAAGGGTCTTCGTGACCGCTACGAGGCCCACCACCGCGTGTCGATCACCGATTCTGCGATGGTGGCCGCCGCTACGCTTGCCGACCGCTACATCAACGACCGGTTCTTGCCGGACAAGGCGATCGACCTGATCGACGAGGCCGGCGCGCGGATGCGGATCCGGCGGATGACCGCGCCGCCGGACCTGCGCGAGTTCGACGAGAAGATCGCCGAGGCGCGCCGCGAGAAGGAGTCCGCCATCGACGCGCAGGACTTCGAGAAGGCAGCGTCGCTCCGCGACCGCGAGAAGACGCTCGTCGCACAGCGCGCTGAGCGCGAAAAGCAGTGGCGCTCGGGCGATCTCGATGTCGTCGCAGAGGTTGATGACGAGCAGATCGCCGAAGTCCTGGGCAACTGGACCGGAATCCCCGTGTACAAGCTGACCGAGGAGGAGACCACCCGGCTGCTGCGCATGGAGGACGAGATGCACAAGCGGATCATCGGCCAGGAGGACGCCGTCAAGGCGGTCAGCAAGGCGATCCGCCGCACCCGCGCCGGGCTGAAGGACCCCAAGCGCCCATCGGGCTCGTTCATCTTCGCCGGCCCGTCGGGCGTCGGTAAGACCGAGCTGTCCAAAGCGCGGGCGGCGTTCCTGTTCGGCGACGACGACGCGCTCATCCAGATCGACATGGGTGAGTTCCACGACCGTTTCACCGCATCCCGGCTGTTCGGCGCGCCTCCGGGCTACGTCGGCTACGAGGAGGGCGGCCAGCTCACCGAGAAGGTCCGGCGCAAGCCGTTCTCCGTGGTGCTGTTCGACGAGATCGAGAAGGCCCACCAGGAGATCTACAACAGCCTGTTGCAGGTCCTGGAGGACGGCCGGCTCACCGACGGGCAGGGCCGCACGGTGGACTTCAAGAACACCGTGCTGATCTTCACGTCGAACCTCGGGACCGCCGACATCAGCAAGGCGGTCAGCCTCGGCTTCAGCCAGGGCGGCGGCGACAACAACTACGAGCGGATGAAGCAGCGCGTCAACGACGAGCTCAAGAAGCACTTCCGCCCGGAGTTCCTCAACCGCATCGATGACGTCATCGTGTTCCACCAGCTGACCAGGGACGAGATCATCCGGATGGTCGACCTGATGATCACCCGCGTCGAAAAGCAGCTGAAGAGCAAGGACATGGCGCTCGAGCTGACGCCGCAGGCCAAGGATCTGCTGGCCAAGCGCGGATTCGACCCCGTGCTGGGTGCGCGGCCGCTGCGCCGCACCATCCAGCGCGAGATCGAGGACCAGCTGTCCGAGAAGATCCTGTTCGAGGAGGTCGGCCCCGGCCAGCTCGTCACGGTCGGCGTCGACAACTGGGATGGCACCGGCTCCGGCGAGGACGCGGTGTTCACGTTCACCGGCACCCGCAAGCCGCCCAAGACCGCCGAACCGGACCTGGCCCAGGCCGGCGCGGCGGGCAGCCACAGCGCCGCGGCGACCGAATAACCCAACCGATCGGAACGGGCGGTACCTCCCTGGTGCCGCCCGTTTTCTATACCGCCATTATTTGAGGTATCGGCGCGCGCCCCAGTAGTCTGCGTCCAGCCGAACCGGGGTGATGCGAACTGGTGTCGCCGAGTCGAATGCCTCGATCATGTCGCCGTTCCCCGAATACATCGCCACGTGGTAGATCGCGTCGGGATTGTCGGGGTCCTTGCTGCCGTGCGAGTAGAAGAGCAGATCACCGGGCTGCAACGCGGATTGGTCGACGGGCCGGCCCTGGCTGTCGGCGGCTTGCGGGCCGGCG
>JAFAWC010000225.1 GCA_019242135.1 Mycobacteriaceae bacterium
CTATTTCACTGGGGCGCCGCAACTGTGGGTCACGGGCACCAGGCCCTTCGGTCCCATCTGCACCGTGGTGCGCGCCAGCCGACAGATCTATCTGAACAGCACCTGGGACGAAGGCATTCCCGAAGACATCCCGCATGGCCACCTCTACGGGCTGGCGTGGAACCCAATGACGCTGATCTCGGTGTTACGCGACATCGACGGCGCGGCTAACGCCCGGAGGGTCGGAACAGACGCGCTGTCCCCGACTTTCGCGACATTGCTGCCGATCGCCTTTCCCAATGCCGAGTTGGTCGACGGAGAACGGGCGATGCGGGCAGCACGACGCGTCAAGACGCCCGAGGAGATTACCGTGATCCGTTCGGCGCTGCGCGTGGCCGAGGACGGTTTGGCGGTTGCGGTGGCTGAGCTGCGGCCCGGTGTGTCCGAACAATCTCTCACGGGGGCGCTTTTGGAGGCGATGGCTGCCGGGGGTGTCAGCACTCCGGCGACCCAGGACGGGGCGTGGGTGACGTCGCGGGAACATCCGTGGCGCAGGGCCACCGGTGATGGCCGAGTCGCCGACGGTAACTTGGTCGCGTTCGCGGCGGGCGTTCTGGCTGACGGCTATCTCGGCGAGATTGGGCGCACGTGGCCCGTCGGTGACGTCGACGCAGAGCCCGTCCGCAGACTGTATCGGCGATGGAACGAGCTGTGGGAGAGGCTGATGGCGGCGTGCCAACCCGGTGCGGTCGCCGCCGATTTGCTCTCGGCCTACGAAGCGTCCGGTGAGCCACTGCCCCCGATGCCGGTCGCCCATGGCCTGGGCCTTGGTTTCGACCCGCCTGTGGTGTCACCGGCGCTGCCGCGCACTGCCGCAGGGGAGCGGCTCAGCCCTGGAATGGTGCTGGCGGTCACCGGCTACACATTCTCCGAAGGAGTCGGGGCGGTCTTCGGCCGTGACGCGATCCTGATCTCCGACGACGGTCCTGAGGTGCTGACGTCCAGCCCCGCACCGATGAGCGCCCGCATCGGAACCCACTGAAGGAGCACGGATGTCAAATAGACCCTCGCCTGAAGAAATCATCCTCTACGAAAAGGACCTGAATACCAAGATCGCCACGATCACGTTCAACCGACCGGAGTTCCTAAACGCCCCGACCTCGGCTGCGCGGCTGCGATACGCGGATCTGCTGCGCGCCGCCACCGTCGACAACGACGTCAAAGTCGTGGTGATCCGCGGCGTCGGGGACGACTTCGGCAGCGGTGCTGACCTGCCGGAGTTCATGGAGGGCAACGATTCTCCCGAACTGCGCCTCGCTGAACTGCGCCTCGAGGATGACGGCGTCGGCGACGTCACCTATCCGCCCAAGGGTTCCTTCCGTCACGGCGCAACGATCAGCGCGTGGTATGCGAACGTGCAGGCCGGCAACAGGCCGTTGCAGGAACTCAAGAAGATCAGCATTGTCGAGACGAAGGGTTACTGCTACGGCTGGCACTTCTACCAAGCGGCCGATGCCGATCTCGTCATTTCTTCCGACGATGCGCTGTTCGGCCACCCGTCTTTCCGCTATTACGGCTGGGGTCCGCGTATGTGGACCTGGGTGCAGACCATGGGATTGCGCAAGTTCCAGGAAATGGTATTCACTGGGCGGCCTTTCACCGCCGAGGAGATGTACCAGTGCAACTTCCTCAACAAGGTGGTTTCACGCGATCAGCTTGAGGCGGAGGTCGACAAATATGCGTTGGCCTGCGCCCGCAACCGCCCGACCGACACTATCTTCCAGCAGAAGGTCTTCTTCGAGGTCGTGAAGCAGTATCAGGGCGAGTACATGGGCAGTTTGCTCGCCGCGTTCTTCGAATCGATGGGCGGACACATCCAGCACGACCAGGATGACTTGAACATGCATGATGCCATCGATAGCGGGCTGGCCGGCGCGGTCAACGCCAACGACAGCAGATTTCCACCGGAGTTCCGGTTGAGCAAATCCAACCGCAAAAAGGACTAGCCGCGCACGTGAGGAGCGAAAAGTCACCCGCGCACGTGAGGAGCGAAAACAAAGCCGCGGACGTGAGGAGCGAAAACAACGCCGTGGACGTGAGGAGCGAAAACAACGCCGTGGAACCGCTCACCGGGTACGTCGTCGTCGACTTCTCCACCGGAATCGCGGGCGCCTACTGCACGAAGATACTCGCCGACGGGGGTGCGCAGGTCATCAAAGTCGAGCCGCCGCAGGGTGATCGGCTGCGCAGGTGGTCGGCTTCGGGCGCGCAGATCCCGCCGGACGGCGACGGAGCGTTATTCAGCTTCTTGTCCGGTTCCAAACACAGCGTCGTCGCCGACCCGCACAACGGCGACGACGTCGCGTTCGTCGAAGGCCTGCTCTGCGGTGCCGACGCGGCGGTATGGTCGCGGGGCTCGGAATTGGCGGAGCACCACTCGTTCGCGCCGACAGAGATTCACCGCGTCCATCCGGAGCTCACCGTCACGTCGATTACGCCATTCGGTCTGACCGGACCGTGGCGAGACAATCCCGCGACCGAGTTTACGTTGCAGGCCTGGTCGGGCGGCATCGTCGGCCTTGGTCGCGGCGCCCCCGACCGTGCGCCGGTGTTCGTCGGCGGGCAGGTGGGGGACTGGCTCAGCGGTGCCTACGCCGCGGCGGCCACCCTGATTTCGCGCGCCGCCGGTGCCGGCGAACTCGTCGACCTGTCGATGCTTGAGGCGCACATCATGGGACTTACGTACTATCCCGTCACCTATTTCGAGATGCTCGGCCGGCCATGGCGCGACGCTCGCCGGCTGACCGTACCCGGTATCGCCCACGCCAAGGACGGTTTGGTGGATCTCGGGTGCGGCACCGCGCAGCAGTGGTTCGATCTGTGCGCGATGATCGGCCACCAGGAGTGGATCGACGAGGATTCGCCGCTGTCGATCACCGAGCAGGCCAACGAGAAGGCTGCGGAGATCTATGAGTGGGTCAGCGCCCAGACCGTCGATGACATCCGCGAACTGGCGACAGCGTTTCGGATCCCGAACGCCCCGGTTGCCAACGGCGCCAACATTGCCCGCCTGGAGCAGTTCGTCGAGCGCCGGTCGTTCGTGACCAACCCCGATGGTGGATTTCTGCAGCCGGTGCCACCGTACCGGATGCATCCGGCGAAACTTCGAGCGCCGGCACCGGCACCCCGGCTCGGCGAGCACACTCAGCTTTACCGGCGTGACAGCGGCGATGGTCGCGAATCCACCCGAACGACAACCCGAACGACAACCGGAAACAGTGTCTCAGCAACGGCTGGCCTGCCGTTGAGCGGGTTACGGGTCGTGGACATGACGACGTTCTGGGCGGGTCCGAGCTGCACCCACATGCTGGCGCTGCTCGGCGCCGACGTCATTCACATCGAATCCACCCGCAAACCAGACGGCACCCGGCTCATCGCCGGGATACCGGTGACCGAAGAGCAGTGGTGGGAGAAGTCGCCGATCTTCTCCGGGCTCAATACCAACAAAAAGGGCTTGACCCTCGATCTGCAGACCCCACAGGGACGCGCAATCCTGAGCCGGTTCATCACCACATGCGACGTCATCGTCGAGAACTTCACTCCCCGAGTGCTCGACCAGATTGGCCTCGATGTCGCGGCTGTCCGCGCACTGAAGTCCGATGTGATTCTGGTGCGGATGCCGGGTTTCGGGCTAACCGGACCGTGGCGCGACAATCCCGCGTTCGCTTATGCCATCGAGGCGGCGGCCGGTGTGAGCTGGCTGACCGGCTATCCCGACCGAAATCCGTACGAGCCGTATTCGGTTGGCGACCCGAATGCCGGTGTGCACGCTCTCAATGGTCTTCTGCTGGCACTCGAACACCGCCGGCGCACCGGCGAGGGTTCGCTCGTGGAAGCCGCCATGGTCGATGCCGCGCTCAGCATCGCAGCCGAGCAGGTCATCGAGTACTCCGCGTACGGCACGTTGCTTGAGCGGTGCGGGAACCGGGGACCGGCGGCCGCACCGCAAAACCTCTATCAGACCAACGAGATTGACGAGTTCGGCCGCGATGACTCCTGGGTGGCGATCGCGATCGCCGACGACGACCAATGGCGGGCCCTGCGTGCGGCACTGGGCAATCCGGCCTGGGCCATGAGCTCGGACCTGACCACCGCCGACGGGCGGCGAGAACATCACGACCTCATCGACAAGCATCTGTCCGCGTGGTGCCGAGAGCAAACCGGCGACCAGATCGTTGCGTGCCTGTGGACTGCGCGGGTGCCGGTCGCCAAGGTGATGCAGCCGCACCGCCAGACGGAGCTGCCCCAACTCGGCTTCCGCGGATTCTTCGAAGACGTCGCCCACCCGGTGAATCCGGTTACGCCGCACAGCACATTGCCGATGAGATTTTCCGGTGGTCCCCAGCGGTTCCATCGCGCCTCCGCACCGCTGCTCGGGCAGCACAACTGCGAACTGCTCACCGAAATCGGCTTCACAACAACTGAAATCGAACAGCTGGAGGCCGACGGTGTCATCGGCTCGGTGCCGCGAACGTAATTCAGGGTTTCGTGCTGTCCACCGGTTCGCCCAACCGGGCACGGATCGCGCCCCACGGGTCGGCGTACGTCGCGGCCGATTTGTAGTAGGCCCCTTGACGTTTCACATAGGCCCGGGCGAAGGGAACCAGCAGCCGCATCGGGTAACGACGCCAGCCGGTAGCCGCGTGCATCTCGGCGACCATCTCGGGCAGGGAATGGTTTTGGAACCCCAGCGCCTCCTGTGCCCTGGCGGCGTCCATCCAATCGGTGACGAACCAGTCGTCGTCGCTGTCCGGATCGCCGGGTCGGCCGGGCGGCAGAACGCCGGGCAGTCCTCGGGCGGCGGCGAGCAGCGGGCCGATCTCACCCTGCCGGAGCTTGTGCGAGTCGTCGCCGGCGATCAACAGAATCTCGCCCACCACGTCGGCCGTGGTGGCATTCGCGAACGCCGTTGCCACGTCGCGGACGTCGACGCTGTGCAGGCGACCGTCGGAGGGCAGTGCGCTCTCGAAGAACAGTGCGTCACTGGTGAACGGGATCGCCTTCGGGTCGACAGACAGCACGCCCCCGAGCCGCAGCACCACCCACGGCAGCTTCGACGCGCGTACCAGTTCTTCGGCCTCGAGCTTGGTGCCGCTGTACAGATCGACCGCCCGCGGCGGGGTCTGAGCGGTCACCGGGCCGCTGCCGCGATGCGGATTGCGCGACCCGTAGACCGCGTTGCTGGAGGCCTGCACGAACCGCGGAGGAACCGGCTGCGCCTCGGCGGCCGCTACCAGCATCGCGGTGGCCTCCACGTTCACCTTGCGGGCCCGTTTGGGATTGCGGTAGATCGGCGGTGGTATCAGCGCGGCCAGGTGGACGATCGCGCCTGGCGATACCTCCGACAGCAGCCCATCCACGTCCGCCGGGTTGGTCAAATCAGCCCACCGCACCTGCGCTCCAGCGGGCAGCCGTTGTGCCTTCTTTCGATTCGCCGGGGTGTCGAGATCGGCGACGACGACCCGGCGGCCGCCGGCCGCCAGGCGCTTCACGGTCTCCGAACCGACCAGGCCCAGTCCGCCCGTGACCAGCACCGTTTCGGACATGTCCCTCCCGGCGGTTATGTCATTCTCTATTTCGGAGAGTACCATATCCGCTAGTCAGACCCGGGAAGGAGGACGACGATGAGCGCCGACGATATTAACACCGAGATGGCCGAGTGGGATCCCGAATTCACCGAGAAGGTGGCAGCCACGGTCGGCCCACTGATCAAGCGCTATTTCCGCGCCGAGGTCCGGGGCTTCGAGAAGTTTCCGGTCGACGGCGGCGCGCTGGTGGTGTCGAACCACTCCGGCGGC
>JAFAWC010000366.1 GCA_019242135.1 Mycobacteriaceae bacterium
GATCAACGGCCGCAACTTCGACCTGCGGGCCGAGGGCGTCAATCTGATCATCAACCACATCGACCGCCCCGGCGCGCTCGGCAGGATCGGCACCCTGCTCGGTGAGGCCGGCGTCAACATTCACGCCGCACAGCTGTCGGAGGATGCCGAAGGCCCCGGCGCGACGATTCTGCTGCGGCTGGACCAGCGACCGCCCACCGACGTGCTTGCCGCGATCGCACCGGCGGTCGGTGCGAACATGTTTGAGGTGGTGGACTTGTCGTGAAGCTGGCGATCATCGCCGGCGACGGGATCGGTCCGGAAGTCGTCGGCGAGGCCGTCAAGGTGCTCGACGCGGTACGTCCAGGAATCGAGAAGAACCACTACGACCTGGGAGCGCGACGGTATCACGCGACCGGCGAGGTGCTGCCGGAGTCGGTGCTCGACGAGCTGCGCGGCCACGACGCAATCCTGTTGGGCGCGATCGGAGATCCGTCGGTGCCGAGCGGGGTGCTCGAGCGCGGCCTGCTGCTCAAGATCCGGTTCGCGCTGGATCACCACATCAACCTGAGGCCCGCGCGGCTGTATCCGGGGGTCACGAGCCCGCTGGCGGGCAACCCGAACATCGACTTCGTGGTGGTTCGCGAGGGAACCGAGGGGCCCTACACGGGCACCGGGGGAGCGATCCGCGTCGGCACCCAGCACGAAATCGCGACCGAAGTCAGTGTCAACACCGCCTACGGGGTGCGCAGAGTGGTGCAGGACGCGTTCGGAAGGGCCGCGCAGCGTCGCAAACACCTGACGCTGGTGCACAAGAACAACGTTCTGACCTTCGCCGGCGACCTGTGGTGGCGCACGGTGCAGGAGGTCGGGGAGGAATACCCGGACATCGAGGTCGGGTATCAGCATGTCGACGCGGCGACCATCCACCTGGTCACCGACCCGGGCCGGTTCGACGTGATCGTGACCGACAACTTGTTCGGCGACATCATTACCGACCTGGCCGCTGCGGTGGCCGGCGGCATCGGGCTGGCGGCAAGCGGCAACATCGACGCCACCCGAGTGAATCCGTCGATGTTCGAGCCGGTGCACGGCAGCGCGCCCGACATTGCGGGGCAGGGGGTGGCCGACCCCACCGCTGCGGTCATGTCGGTGGGGTTGCTGTTGGAGCACGTCGGCGAGGCGGAGGCGGCGGCGCGGGTGGACAAGGCCGTCGAGGAGCATCTCGCCAGCCGCGGCACCGCCACCTTCTCGACCACCGATGTGGGTGAGCGGATCATCGCCCGGCTGTAGGGCGGGGCGCAGTCCGGGCGTCGACGGGCACCAGGGGAAGCGCCGCCAAGGGGAACAACGCGCTGGCCGCGAACGCCGCCGGGTAGCCGGCGATCGTGATCAGTCCGCCGAACAGCGGTGGCGCGATTCCGGCGGTCAGCAGCTGGGCGGTGTTCTGGGTGCCCAGTGCGCGTCCACTCCAAAACGGTCCCGCGATTTCGGCGATCGCGGTGAACGCGAGTCCGTTATCGCTGACGGTGATCACCGACGCGATGATCATCACCGCAACCGCCGCCGGTGATTTCAGCTGATCGCTGAGCGCCAGCAGTCCCATCGCCACCGCCGCCGCGAGCGCGATCGACCGGATCGGGCGCAGACGCGATCCGACACGGTCTGACCACTTGCCCGCCGCGATCCGGCCGAGCGCACCGAGGACCTCGGCGCCGGTGACGAACGCTCCGGCGGAGGTCGCCGACCAGCCCCTCTCGGTCATCAGCCACACCAGGGTGAATGTCCACACGACGACCTGAGGAACCACCAGGAGCACCGATACCGCGTGGATGCGCCACAGCACCGATGACCCGTGGTACGGGCTGGCCAGATCGTCCCGGGAGGCCTGCTGACGCGGTGGCCGTGGCGGATCGGTCACGCCGACCGCGCTGACCGCCGCCGACGCCAAGCATACGACCGCGGGGAAAAGCAGTGCGGTACCGATGCCGTGGCTGTGTGCCAGACGCGGAATCACCAATGCGCCCAACGCGACCCCGAGCGGTTGCGCAGTCTGGCGGATGCCCATGGCCAGGCCGCGCAGTTCCGGCGGGAACCAGCCGACGACAAGCCGGCCGCTGGCAGAGTTGCTGCTGCCCGCGGCCATCCCGCCGAGCAGGAGGAAGACGCCGATGGCGACGATGGACGTGGCGGCGGCGGCTGCGAACGCGGCAGCGGCGGTCAACGCCGACCCGACGGCGAGCACGACGCGTTCGCCGAGCCGGTCCACCGCATATCCCCAGGCGATCAACGTGAAGACCATGCCGATGCTCGGCATCGCCGACAACAGCCCGGCGTGCGCCAGATTCAGGCCGTGACGCTCGTGCAGGGTGGGAATGAGAAACGCGGCCCCGTTGACGAAGACGTTGGAGAACATCGTCGAGGACAACGCGATTGCGAGCAT
>JAFAWC010000393.1 GCA_019242135.1 Mycobacteriaceae bacterium
GACGGCGCGCGCGATCACCAGCGCGAGAGTCGAGACCGCAACCAACGACTGCAGCGACATCATCGCCTTCGCTCGGCGCGTCAGCGGCATGGTGTCGGTGGGTGAGAACGCCATCACGTTGGTCAAACTCGTGTAGAGGTAGTCGAAGAAGCGGGGCTCCCAATCCGGCGGAGCCAGACCCCGACCGAGCCCGCTCGACTGCGGAAACAAGAAGTCCGGATACTGGTGCTGCGGATCCGACTCGCCGACGCCGGCGCGGGCGAACGGGCCGCCCAGGTCGATCTCCCAGTACCAGATGCCAAACACGATGACGTTGGTGATGAACACCGCCGCGCCGCTGCCAAGGAGAACGGCGGCGTTGTTGCTCACCTGACCGGACAGGATGTTGTAGTCCAGCACGATCGCCGATGCGGTGTTGTCGATGGTGATTGCGGCGAGCAGCACCAGGGTGGCTGACTTGCCGATCCGGGTGGCCCGCGTCAGCCGCACCGGATTGATGATCAGCAGCAAGAGAACAAGGAGGACTTCCAGGCTGATCAGCGGCCACCGGGGCACGACGGTAAAACGCACCGGAATCGCTCGCTGCGCAGCGATGGCCACGATCAATGCCAGCAGCACCGGCCAGCGGCTCTCCGGGTTGCCCGGTCGAAGCCATGCCGGCAGCCGCTGCGCAGCCTGGCTCATCAGGGGTCCGGTCCGCTGCACGGCGTCCTGGGGCGGCGGTTGTTGTTCGGTGCTGTCGTCCATCATCTTCGCCGTACGCTACCCGTCATGACCCAGACACCGGCCACCCTCTGTGAGGCGTTCCAGCGAACCGCCGCGATCGACGCCGACGCTGTCGCGCTGCGCACAGTCGGCGACACGCAGACATTGACCTGGGGCGAATACGCCGAACAGGTGCGAAAGGCCACGGCCGGGCTAGCTGCCCTGGGGGTCAGGCGGGGTGACACGGTGTCGTTGATGATGGCGAACCGGATCGAGTTCTACCCGCTCGACGTCGGGGCACAACACCTGGGCGCGACGTGTTTCTCGGTCTACAACACCCTGGCGGCCGAGCAGCTGGCGTATCTGTTCAGCAACGCCGAGACGAAAGTGGTGATCTGCGAGGCGCAGTACGTCGACCGGATCCGGGCCAGCGGTGCGGCCATCGATCACATCGTCTGCCTCGACGGCGCGCCGGACGGCACGATTGGACTCCAAGACTTCTATGCCGGCGGGTCACCCGACTTCGACTTCGAATCCAGTTGGCGCGCCGTGCAGCCCGACGACGTCGCCACCCTCATCTACACCTCCGGCACCACAGGCAACCCCAAAGGCGTCGAGATGACCCACACCAACCTGATGTTCGAGTCGACCGCCGTCGCTTCCGTCCTCGACGTGCACTTCGGGGACCGGATCACGTCCTACCTTCCGTCGGCGCACATCGCCGACAGGTGGGGCTGTCTGTACAGCCAGGAGGTGTTCGGCACCCAGGTCACCGTGGTGCCCGACGCGCGCACCATCGCGGCTGCGCTGCCCGACGTGCGGCCGACGATCTGGGGGGCGGTGCCCCGGGTGTGGGAAAAGCTCAAGGCCGCAATAGAATTCGCGGCGGCAAACGAGCCCGACGAGACCACGCGCGACGGGCTGCAATGGGGCCTCGCGGTAGCCGCCAAGAAGGCAAATGCCCTGGTAGGGGGCGAGGCCGTGGCCGACGACGTCGCAGCCGAATGGGCACAGGCCGACGAACTGGTGCTGTCGAGGCTGCGAACCAAGCTCGGGCTCGAGCAGCTGCGCTGGTCGGTCTCGGGGGCGGCACCGATCCCGAAGGAAACGCTGGCCTTCTTCGTGGGCATTGGAATTCCCATCTCGGAAGTGTGGGGGATGTCGGAGCTGAGCTGCGTTGCGACGGTGAGCCACCCACGCGACGCCCGACTGGGCACCGTCGGAAAGCTGTTGCCGGGCCTGGAGGGAAAAATCGCTGACGACGGGGAGTTCGTGGTCCGCGGCCCGCTGGTGATGAAGGGCTACCGCAAGGAGCCGCAAAAGACCGCGGAGGCCATCGATGCCGACGGGTGGCTACACACCGGCGACATTCTCGACATGGACGACGACGGCTACCTGCGCATCGTGGACCGCAAGAAGGAGCTGATCATCAACGCCGGCGGCAAGAACATGTCACCGGCCAACATCGAGAACACGATCAAGGCGGCGTGCCCGCTGATCGGAGTCATGATCGCCATCGGCGACGCGCGGCCCTACAACACAGCGCTGGTCGTCCTCGACGCCGAGTCGGCCGAACCCTACGCCGCGCAGCGCGGCCTTGCCGACCCGTCGCCGGCGGCGCTCGCCGCGCACCCCGACGTGGTCCGCGAAATCGCGGCCGGGATCGCCGAGGGCAACACCAAGCTGTCCCGCGTCGAACAGATCAAGCGCTTCCGGGTGCTGCCCACCTTCTGGGAGCCCGGCGGTGACGAGATCACGCTCACCATGAAGCTCAAGCGCCGGCCAATCAACGAGAAGTACGCCGCGGAGATCGAGGAACTCTACGCGGCCGACCGGCGCGCAGACGTCCACGAGCCGGCGGGTGAATGAGCGTGTTACGAACGTGCCCGGGTAGGGAACCCCGCCAACCGTGGTAAACGATCACTCGCAGAACATTGCATACCCCGCGCCCGGTTCGCGGACCCGCCGGGGCGACGCCGAGGCATTCGAACCGCATGTCATCGTGCTGTTCGGCGCGACCGGCGATCTCGCCAAACGCAAGCTGATCCCCGGTCTGGCGTACCTGTGCCAGTCCGAGCTGGCGCCGAAAATCCGGGTGGTGGGCACGTCGCTGGAAGACATGTCCGACGAGGAGTTCCGCTCGGTCGCCAAGGAGGCGGTCGACGCGTTCGGCAGTCACCAACCCACCGCCGAGCAGTGGGAGGATTTCGCCGGCAAGATCTGCTACATCCCGCAGAGCGCCGGGGCGGAAGCGCTGGCCACGGCGGTCGCCGACGCGGAAGGCGAGCTCGGTGAGAATGTCCGTCGGCTGCACTACTTGTCGGTTCCGCCCAAGGCAGCCCGGGACGTGATCACCATGCTGAACGACGCAAAGCTGGTGGAGCGGTCCCGGTTGGTGATGGAAAAGCCATTCGGCACCGATCTGGACAGCGCGGTCAAACTCAACGACTTCGTTCATGAGACGTTCGACGAGTCGCAGATCTTTCGCATCGATCATTTCCTCGGTAAGGAGGCGGCCCAAAACATCCT
>JAFAWC010000588.1 GCA_019242135.1 Mycobacteriaceae bacterium
GGAAGTCCTTGCCCTGGCGGTGCGGTTCGTTCGAGGGAACCGCGGGCCACCACACCGACGGGATGAAAGATCCTGCTCCGGCGAATCGACGATGCCAAGCCGAGTGGTAGCGCGACGATGTCAGACGTTTTCACTGGTTTCGAGTGCCCGCCGGTCGGGAATCACAAACCCGTCGAAGGTACGACGCAAGGTCGGCGTCGGGTTTGAGGCGATTTACTTCAGGGCATTAACCATCCGTCGAAGAAGACAGGGGGTGAGCGTGACCACGGTTGGCGCATCAGCGGATGGGAGCATCCGGTGACAGTCGCGATGCCCGGCCTGTGCGAAGCGATCGTCACCGATTCCGGTGTCTATGCCCCGCAGGAGGATTCGCGTCTGCTTGTCGATGCTATGCGGACTTCACTGCTTGTCGAGGGTCGCCGGGTGCTTGATTTGTGTACCGGCAGCGGCGTGCTGGCGGTTGCCGCAGCTCGGCTGGGCGCGGCGCACGTGACGGCGTTTGACATCTGTCCTCGGGCGGTGCGGTGCTGCCAGGCCAATGCCACTGCAGCGGGCGTAGAGATCGACGTTCGGCAGGGTTCGCTGTCAGATGCCTTGGCGCATGGTCCTTTCGATGTCGTGCTCTCGAACCCGCCATACGTGCCTGTCAGCCCTGAGGCTGATGATGAGTTGATTCCAGCGGCGGCGGGACCGGCGTGGGCGTGGGACGCCGGAAACGATGGCAGGCTGGTGCTCGATCCGCTGTGCGATGCGGCGCCGGAGTTGTTGACCGACCGCGGCACGATGCTGATCGTCCAGTCCGAGTTCGCGGGCGTGGGCCAGACAGTCGCCTCGCTGAGATCCTGCGGTGTGCATGCGAAAATTATTCTTTGGCAATTGGTTCCGTTCGGCCCCGTGTTGTCGGCGCGTGCAGCGTGGTTGGAGGAAACGGGCCGGCTGACGGCCGGAAGACGGATGGAACGATTGGCTGTCATTCGGGCGGACAAGAGATGAGCGGGCCGCCGCGGCGGATGGTTCGGGTCGTGCGGTCCGGCCCGATGTTGGTTGAGGGGCCCGTGCACATCGAGCTGCCCGACGGCAGTGCGGTCGACTCCGACCGCTTCATGGTGGCGATATGCATGTGCCGGCGCAGCGCGACATACCCGCTGTGCGACACCAGTCACCGCAAGTGCCGGCGCACATCAAATCGGCGACCCGCGTAGCGAACTGCGATTTGCCGCCCAGCTGCCCATGAGCAGCGCGGCGAGGCGGTCCTCCACCACGTCGCGGGCCCGCATGCCGAAGACGACGGTGGGCTCCAAATGCGGCTCCCTGACCAACAGGTCACCGACGACGTCGGTGCGCACCAGTTGCTCGTGCACCGCGTCCGCCTCGACGTGTTCGCGGTAGAACGCAATGCATGGCAGAGGTGCGCCGAGTCGTTGGAGTGCCTCAGCGAGGCGCCGGGAGCCCGGCGGTGACGTGATTTCGGTTGCGGCGAAGTGGCCGATCGCCGCGCCCCGCATCGATCGGTGCAGCCCGAAGTACGACATCAGGTTTACCGCGGCCAGAGTCTCGGCCGGCACGGCGCCGAGGTAAGCCAGGTACCCGTCATCGAGGCCGGCAGCGGCCATCAGGTCGGCGAACAACTGTTGATGCACACGCTCGCCGCGACCGCCGCCGTACTCGTCGAACTCGATGGCAACAAACGATGCCTTGGCGTGGCCGATCAGTCGTGGGATCGCCCAGGCGTGCGGGTCGGCTTCCTTGAGGTGATACAGCGAGCGGTGCACGAAGTATTCGCGCATCTGCTCCCACGTGCCTTCGTCGCGCAGGTAATACGACGGTCCCTGGCCGTCGAGGGGCTCGGCCGACAGCGAGTCCATCTCAGCGATCGCGGTGTGGTCCGGTTCGATGTCGCCGACCTCGCGGTGCACCGCGGACATGAAGTGAGTCTCCAGCTGCGCGCGCAGCCGCAGCAGGTCGGGCTGCCATTCCCAGTCGGGGTCCACGCCGGCGAAACCGCGATAGTGCAGCTCGTAGCACACGTAGAGCGCGAGGTGAAGATCCAGGCCGTACGGGTCGCTGTCATCGACAGCGGGTCCAGCGCCGCCCGCCAACCCCGTTCCGGTGAGTGAGTCGATGACGGCCGAAGACAACGGCCCCACCGCGTCCGGCAGTGCCGGCTCGACCGATATCGATGCACAGGTCATGCGGTGTCTCTACCCCTTGACCGGAACCGGTCAAACGCTGCGACGCCGTACCCGGCGTTTGTCGGGAGCGGCAGGTGGGAACTGTATAGAGGGCTCGACCGATGACCACAGGGAGGTTCCGCGATGCCCCGGACAAAGACACCTTCGTCGATCAAGAAACCTCGTATGTACGAAGACCTGCGCAAGAAGGGCCAGTCGAAGGAGAAGGCAGCCCGTGTCTCCAACGCAGCGGCGGCCAAAGGCACGTCCAGCGTCGCCAAGAAAGGCGGCCGCGCGGGGTCGTACGACGATTGGACCGTCACCGAACTGCGGAAGCGCGCCAAAGAGCTCGGCCTCAGCGGCTACTCAGGCAAGCCCAAGCGCGAGCTGATCAAGCTCATCCGCAACCACTGAGCATCGGAGGTGCAAACCCATGCTGACTAGCGCTGTCAATACGCTGATCTGGCTGTTGGTCCTCATCGCGATCATTGCGGTGGTGTTGGCCGTGGTGCGTGCGTCGACGCGGTCGCGGTCAACCGGAGAAGCCGTCGTACAACAGCCGGTCGTTCAACAGCCCGTGGCGACAAGCGGGTTAGCCCCTGGCTGGTACCCGGATCAAAACGATGCGGGCGCGATGCGTTACTTCGATGGTCGCGTGTGGACTTCGCAGACCCAGCCGCGCAGTTAGCCTTGTGAGTCGCCGGCCCGCGCCCTGCGCGAGGCCGTGAAACCTCGGCAATGCTTTCGCGTCGGCCCTGACGATCTCAACATGCGACAATCCCGAGGTCGGGCACGCGGGTGTTATCCCACGTCCCCGCTCGGGTCCATCAAGAATCGCCTACGGTGTCACCCGCCCTTGCCGGCGCCCCGGTTCACGGATTAAGCGGGGTCTTGACGTTGAATCCGGCGTTCTTCTGGGTGATCGCCGGCGGGTTTGTGCCCAGCCCGTTGTGATTGCTCACGCCGATCGCACCGGCGATCGCGAATGGGCCGCCGAGGGCGGGGTTCGTACTGTCGCCGGCGAGGATGACGTTGTTGCCGCCGATATTGAATGCCGCGCTGAGGCCTGGACTGGTCAGTCCGCTGCCCGCGGCCGCAACCACCCTGTTCTCGTTGCCAAACAGGTTCACCGCGGTGTTGGCGACTCCCGCCGCGGCAACCGCGCCGTCGTTGCCGCCGATGTTGAAGGCGCTGTTCAGTGCGCCGCGCGCCTCCACGTCTTCGGTGTTGCCCAGATCGATCGCGACGTTGCCGAAGCCGGGTGAAGTGGGCGTACCTCCTGCGGTTGCCGATACCGGCAGGGTGTTGTTGCCGATGTCGACAGCGAGGTTGCCGATGTCTCCAGCGTTTTCGCCCGCCACGGCAACGGCGTTGGTGCCTACCGCAACTGCGGCGTTGAGGTTGCCGAATGTCGCCGCGCCCGCGCCGGTACCTGACGCGAACGCCACGCTGAGAGCACCTTTGGAATCGGCGGTCGACTTGTTGCCGAGGGCCACTGCACCGTTGAACAGCCCGTTGGCAATCGCTACCGTCTTGTTGCCCACCCCGACCGCGAAGCTGGTCGGTGTGCTGGTGCAGCCTCCGCCGTTCCCCACACCACTGATCGAGGCGCAGGTGGCATTCGCGGTGCCGGCCCGCTCACTGCTCCGGTCGCCAAGCCGGACGCGACCACACCCAGCAGCACGCCGCCGGCGAGCTTGTTCTTCGAGATAGTCCTGTGCTGACTCATCGTTCGTTGTCTCCCTCGCACGGGATTGATGATGGACACCTCGAACCGCAGCCCCGGCCCGGGCCCGCCGAAGGTGTATCAGCAAATTGCACTTGGGTTATTTATCGCCAAACCGCTGAGGGGGTGCGGCCCGATAGAGATGCTAGATAGCTGGTTATCGCTGGATGACTCAAAGCGCCATGAGGCTGAGCAACAATCTGGCAAACACCAGACCGACCGGGTAGCGCGCCCATCGCAACGCCAGGGCGGATTTCAGGCTCCGTCATCTTCGTCGGCCTTCCTGTGAAGGATCTCCCTCACCATGCCGACAACGCACAGGATCGCCAGCCCCGCGCTCACGGTCATCGCCTTCCAATACCAACTGTCGGACGTCATCGCGATGACCAGCAGGCCGATGAAAACGATGATCGAGAAAATGAACGTAGTGACGAGAAACTTCACTGCAGCTGACCCTCTCATCCGCTCGGTGAATCGGCCCCGCTCAGTGATACCCGGCAAGAATGTAAACGAGTGCACACGGGCGGCGTCTGGGCTTCTGACGGGCTTAGCGGTGCTGAAAACCACATGTCACACCGTTGGAAATCGTTGAGCATTTGACAGTCGCCGAACTACGGCGGACTGACGGCGGACGAGCGAAGTCCCCCTCGTGCGGGCAAGTCGGCCGCGGCAAACGTGGTCGGGGTGGCGGGATTTGAACCCACGGCCTCTTCGTCCCGAACGAAGCGCGCTACCAAGCTGCGCCACACCCCGTTGAAGCCACGCCAGAGTATCGCACCCGGCTAACCGCGGGCCAAATGCATTGTCCAGACGCCGAACGTGCACCTGTAGTGAATCCAAGCGCAGATTTTCGCAATACGCGCACGCTCGGCGCGCACTCTCGACCCCAGTCGGCGCGCACTCTCGACCCCAGTCGGCGCGCACGCTCAATACGCCACGCCCAGTACGCCCTACGCTCGCCCCCGACGCACACGCCGAGTACGCCCAAGCCCGCACAATCGACGCGCACGACAAACACCAAGTGATGAGCGGAGGAGACGTATGTCACCACGCCGCGCGGGATGAACTGGATTATCGGAGGGGTTGTGCACACTAGCCGCGAGTGCAAAGGAAGTGCGGAGATGACGGCATTGGGAGCAAGCATCTACGGCGGTTTCTTCGGTTTGGCGGCGCTGTGGCTCTTCTTGACAGCCGACCACGCCGAACTCACCGAGAACCCGGCGCACGCGACGCAGCGTCAGCCGAACGAGCCCGTCCGCTCGAATTCCGAAAGCACCGCCGCGGCGCTGGTCGGATCCAGTTCGTGCTCGGCCAGCCACTCGTCGCAGAAATAAGTCTCGGCATACCGGTCCCCGCTGTCGGCCAGCAGCGTCACCACCGACCCGCGCCGGCCGGCCGACACCATCTGCGACAGCAAGCAGTACGCCCCCCACAGATTCGTTCCGGTCGACGGTCCCACTCGCCGGCCCAGCACCACGCTCGCGTGCCGCGCGGCGGCGATTGACGCGCCGTCCGGGACTGAAATCATCCTGTCCACCACATCCGGCAGAAACGACGGCTCGACCCTGGGCCGGCCGATGCCCTCGATGCGCGACGACCGACCGGTCGTGACGTCCGGGCGGCCGCACTCGTATGACGGGAAGAACGCGGAGTTCTCCGGGTCCACCACGCACAACTTCGTCGCGTAGCGGCGATACCGGATGTAGCGCCCGATTGTCGCGCTCGTCCCGCCCGTCCCCGCGCCGACCACGATCCACTCCGGAATCGGATGGTGCTCGAGTGAGAGCTGCGTGAAGATCGATTCGGCGATGTTGTTGTTCCCGCGCCAGTCGGTCGCCCGCTCGGCGTTCGTGAACTGGTCGAGATAGTGGCCGCCGGTCTCCCGGGCCAGCCGCTCGGCTTCGGCGTAAACCTCACCGGACTGTTCGACGAGGTGGCAGCGCCCGCCCTGCGCCTCGATCAGCGAGATCTTGGCCGCGCTGGTCGACGCCGGCATCACCGCGATGAACGGCAGCCCCAACAACTGCGCGAAGTATGCCTCGGACACCGCCGTCGAGCCGGACGATGCCTCTACCACCGTGGTGTGCTCGCCGATCCAGCCGTTGCACAGCCCGTAGAGGAAGAGCGAGCGGGCGAGCCGGTGCTTGAGGCTTCCGGTGATGTGTGTGCTCTCGTCCTTGAGGTAGAGCTCGACGTCGGCGCGCGTCGACCACGCCGCGGGCAGCGGATAGCGCAGCAGATGCGTGTCTGCGCTGCGCCGGGCGTCGGCCTCGATGAGTCGGACCGCGTTGTCCACCCACGCCCGCGGCCCGTCATGGGCCGCCGATCGGGTCACCGCAGCGCTGCGGTCGAAGGCGACCGTTGCGACTCCGCGGAGAGACGAGGATCACCCGTCGGCGCGGCGACGAGGGTCAGCAGCGTGGCTTCGGGACGACAGCAGAACCGCATTGGATGAAACGGCGACGTGCCGATGCCCGCAGAGACGTGTAGGTGCATCCTCGTGCCCCACTTGGACGTGCCCTTGGCGCGCGACCGATCGAGGCCGCAGTTGGTGACCAGCGCGCCGTAGAACGGCAGGCACAGCTGACCGCCGTGGGTATGGCCGGCCAGCACCAGCTGGTATCCGTCGGCGGCGAACCGGTCAAGCACCCGCGGCTCCGGCGAGTGGGACAGCCCCAGCCGAACTTGCGCGGCCGGGTTGGCGGGCCCGGCGATGGTGTCGTAGCGGTCGCGGTCGATGTGCGGGTCATCGACGCCGGCCGCGGCGACCGTCAACCCGGCGACCTCCAGCTCTCGGCGTGTGTGCGTCATGTCGAGCCAACCGCGCTCGGTGAACGCCGCCCTGAGATCCTGCCAGGGCAGCGGCGTGCCGGGCGTGCGATGACCGGGATCGACCAGATAGTTGATCGGGTTCTTCATCCGCGGCCCGAAGTAGTCGTTGCTGCCGAACACGAACAACCCGGG
>JAFAWC010000544.1 GCA_019242135.1 Mycobacteriaceae bacterium
TGGATGATAGGGCCGAACCACTGCATCATCCGGTGTTTGACATCGACCGGGCACGGCGCGGCGGCGTGGATCACGCACTCGAGATTGGACACGTCGTAGCGCTGCCGGACTTCCGGCGGCAGCTTGAGCATGCGCACAAACATGGTCGGCACGAACTGGGCGTGGGTGACGCGGTAGATCTCGATCAGTCGCAAAACCGTCTCGGCGTCAAACTTCGTCATCACAACCGCAGCCGCGCCGACTCGCTGCACGGCCATGGTGTAGTTGATCCCGGCCGCGTGGTAGAGCGGCGCCGGGGACAAATACACGCTCGCTTCGGTCATCTTGTAGTGGTGACGAAGCGCCATCTCGAGGACCGCCTGAGCCCAGGAGCCGTTCCCGTCGGTGGGAAGGGGCCGACGAACGGCTTTCGGCCGCCCGGTGGTGCCTGACGAGTACAGCATCTCCGAACCGTCCGACAACGGCGGAGCGTCGCCTGCTGCAGACACGGCGTCGTCGTAGGAACGCCAACCGGGCAGGCCCCCACCGACGCTGACGTGCACGTCGACGTTGGCTTCTTTGATCCGCGACGCAATCGCAGGGTATGACGCGTCGACGAACACCGCCCTCGCCTCGGAGTCGCCGACGACGTAGGCGACTTCATCAGCAGTGAAGTGGGTGTTCACCGCGCTGTAGTACAGCCCGGAAAGCTGACAGCCCCAAGCGATCTCGAGGAACTCTCGGCGGTTCGGCAACACGAGGGCCACCCCGTCACCGCGTCGGAGCCCCGCCTCGTGAAGCAGTGCGGCAACCCGTCGGCTCCTCGCGTACAACTCGCCGTAGGAGGTGGGTTCGCCGTCCCCGACGATCAGGGCCGGGGACGACGCGGCGCTGTCCGCATGGTCAGCGATGTTCATGGGCCGCCTATGTGGCCGCCGAGCCGTCGGAGGATGCGGCGGCCGCGGCCTGACGCTGCGCCATCTCCGACGGCATGATCTTGCCCTTGAGCACCTGCTGGACCAGGGCCTGCACGTCGGCACTCAGCGACGCGAGCGCCACCAGGTCGTTGGAGCTCTGCCAGTGCACACGCATCCCCATCAGCTCCCACGCCCGCTTGAGGTTCGCCTTTGTCGCCAACAACGTGGTCAGCGGGGCCTGGGCGATGTGACGGGCGACCGCATCGACCCGTGCATCGAGTTCCGCGCGGGGGACCACCTCATTGACGAGACCGACGGCGAGGGCTTTTTGGGCGTCAATGACCTCGTTCATGTACAGGTAATAGGCCGCGCGCCGCCAGTTCATGAAGACCCACGGCTCGATCGAGCATTCCCCGGACGGCATGCCGAATCCCTGCAGCGGCGGGTACTGGAAATAGGCATCGTCGGATGCAATAACGATGTCGGTGGTCAGACCGTAATGCGTGCCGCCACCGACGCAGTACCCGTGCACCTGCGCGATCGTCGGTTTGGAGAACTCCCACAAGTTCAGAACTGGCTTGACGAACAGGTCGGTCTGGGGCTTCCACGGAGTGCCCGTGTGTTTGAAGCCCTCGACGAACTCCGGGTAGTCCTGCGCGTTGTTGCCGATGGCGTGGCCCGAGCAGAAGCCCTTACCGTTGGCCTTCACAATCAGGACCTTGATGTCGTAGTCGCGATCTGCGTCGGCCAGCGCGGCATCGACCTCCTCGACGAGCTTCTGGTCCTGGGCGTTGGCCTTCTCGGGCCAGTTGAGCGTGACACGCGCAATAGCGCCGGTCTTTTCGTAGACAGTGCGTTCGCCGGTCTGGTTGCAATCCATGTTCTCTCCTATGACTTCTTTTTATGGCTTTCCTATGGCTTTCCTATGGCGTGATGATGCCGATCTGACCACCGATGTCGTAGGTGG
This sequence comes from Mycobacteriaceae bacterium, assembly GCA_019242135.1. GTDB lineage: Bacteria > Actinomycetota > Actinomycetes > Mycobacteriales > Mycobacteriaceae > Mycobacterium. Next base: position 1,864 of record JAFAWC010000544.1, read on the forward strand.
CGCCTACTTCGCCGGTCCACTGCACGGTGCCCGAAGCGCCGGCCTGGATCTCCTGTTCCGCCTTCTCGGTGGCGATGACATAGAGCGGCGTGCCTTGCTCGACATGCTGGCCGTCCTCGACTAGTAGTTGCACGAGTTCGGCTTCGGATACGGCGACCGAGACGCGCGGGATGCGGATGACGAACTCAGCCATGCCGTTGGACCGCGGAGCGCTGAACGGTTCGCTGGGCGGCCGCGACGATACGCGCCGGCGACGGGTAGACCTGCGCCTCAAGTGCGGCCGCGGCCGGGGTCGGGACGAACCGACCGCCCACCCGCTCGATGGGTGCTTCAAGCTCTCCGAATAGTTCGGATTGCAGAATCGCAGTGATCTCCGCCCCGGGGCCGGCGAATTGGACGGCGTCGTGCGTGACCACTGCCCGTCGGGTGCGGCGAACCGACTCGACCATCGTCTCGACATCGAGCGGCACAAGCGTGCGCAGATCGACAACCTCGGCGCTCACGCCCTGCTCGTCGAGCGTCGCCGCGGCCGCGAGCGCGTCATGCACGCTGCGCCCGTAGCTGATCACCGTGACATCAGTCCCCGGCCGCTTGACCTCGGCGCGCCCAAGTGGGATCGAGAAGCCGGAACCGGTCGGCACCGGTCCTTTTCGGCCCTGCAGGCGGATCGTCTCCACGAACAGGCAGGGATCGTCGTCGAAGATCGCCGACGTCAGCAGGCCCTTTGCGTCCCGCGGGGTCGCCGGAACGATGACCTTCATACCGGGAATGTGCATGAACCAGGCCTCAAGTGTCTGCGAATGTGTCGCACCGGTGGCCAGCCCTCCGTACACCTGGGTGCGGATGGTGATCGGGGCGGTGGTCCGCCCGGCGGTCATGAACCGCAGCTTGGCCGCGTTGTTGATCAGCTGGTCGGCGGCGATGCCGATGAAGTCCATAATCATGATCTCGGCGACCGGACGAAGACCGTCGATCGCCGCGCCGATCGCCGCCCCAACGATCGCCGCCTCGGAGATGGGAGTGTCGAGCACCCGGTCGTGGCCGTACTTCGTCGACAGACCGGCGGTCGGGCCGGACGCCCCGGGGTCGGCGATGTCCTCGCCGAGCAAAAACACCCGGTCGTCGGCCTGCAGCGCCTGGTCGAGCGCGAGGTTCAGCGCCTCGCGCATCGTCATTTCTTTCTCGTCCATGACCGTCGTCCTCAGGCGGGGAACGTGATCGGGGTGGCATACACATCTCGGTCGAGCTCATCGATCGCCGGTGAATCGGCGCTCATCACCTTCTGCAGCGCCGCCTCGACCGTTTCAGCGGCGGCGTCGTCGATGCGGGTGAGTTCGTCTTCACCGCAGATGCCGGCGTCGGCGAGGCGTGTGCGAAACCGGGGCACTGGGTCGGCGGCCATCGCCGCCGCCAGCTGCTGCTTGGGGATGTAGGGCATTCGGTCACCGAAGTAGTGGCCGCGGAAGCGAAATGTCACGCACTCGACGAGCGTGGGGCCGTCACCGCGGCGTGCCCGGTCCAAGGCCTCATCCAGCGCGGTCACCACAGCCAGCGGGTCGTTGCCATCGACCCGGACACCGGGCATGCCGTAACCGGCTGCCCGGTCGGCGACACGGTCGAGCTTCATCGTGTCCGCGGTCGGCGTCATCTCCGCGAACTGGTTGTTCTGGCACACCAGAACCATCGGAAGGTCCCACAGCGCGGCCAGGTTCGCCGCCTCATGGAAGGAGCCGGTGTTCGTGGCACCGTCGCCGAAGCTGACAACGGTGACGCGGTCGAGGCCCTTGCGTTTCGCCGCCATCGCCAGCCCGACGCCTACCGGCGGCCCGGCGCCGACGATCCCGGTCGAAAGCATCACGCCCTTGGCGGGATTGGCGATGTGCATCGTGCCGCCCTTGCCGCGGCTCGCGCCGACGACACGGCCCATCATCTCGCCGTAGATCTCCTCCAGTGGAACGCCCTTGCCGATGAGGTCGTGCAGCCCCCGATAGGTGGTCACCAGCTGATCATCGGGACGCAGCGATACGCCCATCGCGGCCGCGATCGCCTCCTGTCCCCGCGAGGGCCAGTACACGCACATGAATTCGCCGGTGGCGATGCCCTTGCTGAGCCGGTCATCGGCGGCTTTCATCAACACCATCAACTCGTAGATGCGCCGCTGGACTTCTGGCGAACGTGTCATGGCCCGTACGACCCGATCTCGCGGTAGACATGCGGGACCGGCGGGGTGTCCATGTTCAGCAGCTCGATCGACGACATCTTGCCACTAGCACCGAGCTCCGAAAGCCGTCGCACCGCCGCATCGAGATCATCACAGTCAAGCTCATAGATCGCGATGAACGGCCCCTTGCCGTCGGTCGGCGCGAAGCGGCGCGCGGACACGATTCCGTCAACCGACACGATCTCGGCCAGATGAACGTCGTTGTACCAGTGGTGATAATCCGCTTCACGATCCGGTGACACCGGCATCGTCTCCACATAGATGATCCCTCTGGGCATGCTCACCTCTCTCCTATCCCCCTGACCACGGCTTAACCTTGAGGAAGCCGCCCGCATCGACGCGCAGTTGCTGGCCGGTGATGTAGCGGGCCGCATCGCTGGCGAGAAACAACACGGCCTCACTGATGTCCTCGGGTTCGACGTAGGGAACCGGCATCGCCTGCACGACAGGGAAAACCGGCTCGGCGTCCTCGCGGGTCGGGTTCTTCAAGTCCGGCCGGAACGCTCGGTACATCGGTGCACTGTGCAGCATGTCGGTGTTGACGTTAGTCGGGTGAATGGCATTCATGCGGATGGAAAACGGAGCGAGCGCCAAGGCGAAGTCGTTGACGTAATGTGCGCCAGCCAGTTTCGCAAAGGCGTACCCGGCGCCGCCGGGACCACCGTCGATACCGGTGGTGTTCATCGACGACATAAATGCTGCGTTCGATCCCGTCACGATGATCGACGCCCCGGCCTGCAGGTGCTTAAGGCTCGCGTGCACGAGATTCACGACACCGACCAGGTCTACGTCGACGGCGTCGGCGAACGCCTGCGGGGGCAGGCCGGCGGTCAGCGGGCAGATGCCCGCGTTGGCCACCACGATGTCGAGGTGGCCGAACTCGGCGACGCCCCGGTCGATCGCTTTCGCCAGCGCGGCGCGGTCACGGACATCGGCGATCTCGGTGAACGCGCGCTGTCCCTCCTTCTCCACCAGCCGGGCGGTCTCGTCGAGATCTTCGGGCCGGGCGAGCGGATACTCGTTGGTCTCGATGTCTTCGCATAGGTCCACGGCGATGATGTCGGCACCCTCGCCAGCGAGCATCCGCGCGTGCGACCGTCCCTGACCACGGGCGGCTCCGCTGATCAGCGCCACCTTGCCGGTCACCCTGCCCATCGTGTCCCTCCTCTGGGTGTGCTACACCGTCAGCACCAACGACC
>JAFAWC010000557.1 GCA_019242135.1 Mycobacteriaceae bacterium
TCCGCAGATCACCGTGGTGCGGGCCAAATCCTCGGTTGCATCGGTCTCTGATTCGACGCGCCCGGGCACGTCGATTTCGTGGTCCATGGCCGCGGCCATCGTCAGTCCGCTGGCACGGGTCCGGTGAATCAGCATGGCCTGACAGTCGCGCGCCTGGTGGTGGACGGGTTGCAGCGGGTATTTCAACGCGGCGGCGACGCGCGGGTCCGCCGACGGTGCCGGCTGGTCCTCGTTGGCGACGAGTTCGGATTGCACTGTGGCGCGGGTGAATTCGTCGAGCGCTTCGACAACGTACTCGATGGCAGCCACGCCACGTTGCACGAGGGACACCAGGCGGGTGGACCGCACCCGCACCTGTTTCCCGGTCGGGGACTCCCAGTGGGCCGTGCGGACAAGTGCGCCTGCGCGCAGGTCGAGAACGCGCTCATGCTCGACCAGTCTGCCGTAGCGGACGTCGAACGGCTCGTCGTCGACCAGCAAGCGGATGATCTTGCCGTTGGTCACATCGATGAGGGTCTGACCGTCCTCGGGATAGCCGTAGCCCGCTTCGGCGTACGGCAGGGGCCGGGTCTCGTAGAACGAATTGAGGTAGGTGCCGGGGATGCCGTACGGCTCGCCCTCGTCGAGGTTGCCGCGCAGCCCGATGTGACCGTTGGACAGGGCGAAAACCGACTCGGACTGGGCCAGCAGATCCAGGTCAAGGTTCGTCTCGCGAATGTGCCACGGTTCGACGGGGAAATTCTTGTCGGTGATCATTAGGCCGACAGCAAATCGCCCAGATCGGTGACGACGACGTCCGCGCCGTCGCGCCGCAGCGCATCTGCCTGACCGACGCGGTCGACACCGACCACGATCCCGAAGTGCCCGGCGTGGCCCGCCTCGACACCGGACAGCGCGTCTTCGAACACGGCGGCCTGCGCAGGCTGCACACCGAGCAACTCTGCGGCCCGCAGATACGAGTCCGGAGCCGGCTTTCCCGCGATGTGCTCGTCTCGCATGGTGACCCCGTCGACGCGTTGCTTGACGAACACGTCGAGCCCGGTGACCTCGAGCACCTGGCGGGTGTTGGCGCTCGACGAAACCACGGCGATGCTCAGGCCGGCGTTGTTCACCGCCTCCACATACCGCCGCGACCCCTCGAAAACGTGCACGCCGTCGCGGTCCAACACGTCCTGAAAGAGCTGGTTCTTGCGGTTGCCCAGGCCGTAGATCGTCTCGGCGTCCGGGTCATCGTCGGGTTGGCCGTCGGGAATGGTGATGTCGCGGCTTTCGAGGAACGACCGGACACCGTCCTCGCGTTTCTTGCCGTCGACGTAGGTCTGATAGTCGTTTTTCTCATCGAACGGTACGAACTCCTCGTGCGTTCGCTGCGACCGCTCTTTCAGATAGGCATCAAACATCTCTTTCCACGCCGTGCGGTGCACGCTGGCGGTGTCGGTGAGAACACCGTCGAGATCGAACAAACAAGCACGCACCTGCGGCGGCAAACCTAGCTTGCTCACCCCACTGTCATACCCGATCGCGGTCAGTCAAACGCGTCGGGGACATGGCTTGGCCGCGAGCCGGCGAATTTGTCTTGCTCGGTGGTCGGCGTCGGCGCTGTCGTTTTACCCGCGGCGTGCGTGGGCTGGGCCACGCCCGGACGAGGTCATGGTGCGAAAGTAGTCTCGGTGAGCATGCAGCCGGAACCGCCGCCCGGCGCGGACGCCGCAGAGGTCACTGCATGGTGGAACTCCCTGGGTCCAGATGAGCGAGATCGGTCGACCGCCGAGCATCCGCCAGAGTTGGGCAATCTGAACGGGATTCCCGCCGTGGTGCGAGACAAGGTCAACACCGCGGTGCTCAACGACGACTTGGCCCGGCCCGACGACTCGGTGCGCTACCGCAACGCCGTCGCAGTGAATCAGGGCCTCGACCACGACCGCGGATCAGACCCCGGCAACCAGCGGCCCGTGCTGCTGTGGGCGTACGACCCGCTGGCGTTCGACGGGGCGGGTCGAGCGGCGATCGCGATCGGCGACCCGGACCACGTGCACGACATCGCGGTGATCGTGCCGGGAGCCGGCAGTAGCGTTGCGAGTGGATGGCTGGCCGGTGGGCACAACGACGCGATCAACGTCTATGACCAGGCGCTGGCCGGGTATCCGGGCGAGGGTCTGTCGGTGATCGCCTGGATGGGCTACCAGACACCGACGGGTTTCGACGATCCCCGTGTCGCGTCGCCGCTGCTGGCCCGAGACGGCGGGCTGCGGCTTGCGCAGGATGTCAACGGGTTGTGGGTGACGCACAATGGGCCGCAGCCGCATGTCACGGTGCTCGGCCACTCCTATGGAGCGACAACCGTGGCCGACGCGTTCGCCGCGGGCGGCGCGCACGCCAACGACGTGATCCTGCTGGGTTCGCCCGGGACGGATCTGGCTCACAGCGCCAAGGACTTTCACCTCGACGGCGGCAATGTGTACGTCGG
>JAFAWC010000124.1 GCA_019242135.1 Mycobacteriaceae bacterium
TGAGGATCGCAAGACCATGGATCTGACCGCGCTTGCCGACGAACCGTTCACCTATGCCGAGGTGGGCGCCACGCGCGGCCAGCTGCCCCACGGCTACCACCACATCAAACAATCAGCGCGGATAGGAGCAGGCCGCGCGCGCTTCGCCGAGGCTGCCGAGCGGGTGATGCGGTGGGGCATGCTGCGCGGTGCCGGCGCGCACGTGACACCGAGCACCGACGCCGCGGCGGTCGGTTCGGTGGTGGTGGTTGCGCTGGGGCCGGTGCGGGCACCGTGCCGGGTGGTCTACGTCGTCGACGAGCAGAACCGCCGCGGGTTCGCCTACGGCACGCTGCCGGGCCACCCCGAGTCGGGCGAGGAGTTGTTCACGGTGCGCTACAACCCGGCGGACGACGGGGTGTATGCCGAGGTAGTGGCGTTTTCGCGGCATGGCACATGGTGGAGCAAGGCCGCCGGTCCGCTCACGTCGGTGCTGCAGCGGATCATGACGAAGCGGTACGTGTCGGCGGTGTGACCAATACGTGCCAGCCGGTAGGGCGACCGCGTACCTTTAATCCGGTGACCGACCCTCTGAAGGCGCACGTCGCCCACCGCCGCATCGCCGACATCGTGCGCGGCTTGTACGACCGCCCGGAGTCCGACGCCGAAACGGTCATCGCCGAACTGGCCGAGCACGCCGCCAGCGAGATCCCCGGCGCGCACTACGCAGGCGTGACGGTCACAACGAATCGCAAACGCGTCGACACCCCCGCTGCCACCCATCCCTACCCGCTGTTGCTCGACAAGATTCAGCAGCGCCACCGGGAAGGACCGTGTCTGGAATCGGCGTGGGAGAAGGAGACCGTTCACATCGCCGACCTGGAGAACGACTTCCGGTGGCCGAAGTACCGCCGCGACGCTCTGGCCGAAACCCCGATCCGCGCGATCATGGCGTTCCAGCTTTTCATCGCCGACCGGGCGATGGGTGCGCTGAACGTCTACGCGGAGACGCCCAACGCGTTCGACGAGGAGACCGAAGAGGTGGGCCTGATCTTTTCCACCCATATGGCGGTGGCCTGGAATGCTGCGCGCCGCGACGAGCAGTTGCGCAGGGCGCTGGCCAGCCGCGACACCATCGGCCAGGCGAAGGGCATGATCATGGAGCGCTACGGCATCAGCTCGATCCAGGCCTTCGACATGCTGCGCAAACTGTCCCAGGACTCGAATGTGCCGCTGACCCAGATCGCGCACGAGATCATCGGGAAATCACACCCGTCGGCAAGCTAGCGTGCGTTTGCCGACCGCCGACGACGAAAGGCATCGATGGCCCACCACGGACTGGTGATCCTCTTTGCGTTGATGTCTGCGGTCTGCATGGCCGTCGGGATCGTGGTTCGGCAGCGCGCCACCATGGACGTACCGCAAGACCATGGTGTTTCGGTGTCCATGGTCACCGCACTGGTGCGCAAGCGGCTGTGGTGGATGGGTACCGGCGTCGCGGTGGCCGGGTATGTGTGCCAGGCCTTGGCGTTGACCAGGGGATCGCTTCTTGTGGTCCAGCCGCTGCTGGTCTCATCTCTGTTGTTTGCCTTGCCGCTGAGCGCGCGGCTGGCCGGTCGCCGCGTCACCCGCAGCGAATGGTGTTGGGCGGTGACGCTGACGGCGGCGCTCGCGGTGTTCGTGCTGATGGCGCGCCCGCACCAGGGGTTGTATCGCGGTCAGGAGCTGGCGTGGTCGGTGGCGATCGCGGTGATCGCGCCGATCGTGGTGTTCTGTGTCGCGTTCGGTGCCCGGTCGACGGGGCGGCGCCGGGCCATGCTGATCGCGGTGGCCGTGGGCGCGCTTTTCGGTGTCACCGCGGTGCTGACCAAGTTGGTGGTGTTCGAGCTTGCCGAGGAGGGGGCGCTGGCGGTCCTCACCCTTCCGGCGCTGTATCTGCTTGCCACGCTGGGAGTTTGTGCGGTGGTTCTGCAGCAGTCGGCCTTTCACGCCGGCGCCCTGCAGATGTCGGTGCCGACGATGCTGGTGCTGGAGCCGGTGGTCGCGGTGCTGTTGGGCGCGCTGGTGCTCAACGAGCATCTGACCGTTTCGGGATATGAAACGATCGCGCTGCCGCTCACCATCGCCGCGATGGCTGCCGCGACGATCGCCTTGGGCCGCGATGAGGGCGCCTACGAGGAGCAGCTGGAAGCCGAGATGGCCCGCCGCTCGCCGTTACCCAGCGCGCCAGGCCCGCCCGCGGCGCCGAGCGGAACTGCGCAGGTTATCCGCGACGATTCGGGCGATCTTCGCACATAACCTGCACACAAGAGCCAACCGCCGGGGCCGCGCGTCTGCGATGATTTGCACTGTCATGGACAGCCGACGATGAGCGACGCGGAAGAAAACTCGCGCGCGGGCACGCATTTCGGGCCGTACCGGCTTGTGCGGCTGCTGGGCCGCGGCGGCATGGGCGAGGTGTACGAGGCCGAAGACACTGTCCGGGAACGCACAGTCGCGCTGAAACTGATGTCGGCGTCGGTCTCTAAGGATTCGGTGTTCCGCAAGCGGATGGAGCGCGAGGCCCGCACCGCGGGCCGGTTGCAGGAGCCGCACGTTGTTCCGATTCATGACTTCGGCGAGATCGACGGACAGCTGTTCGTCGACATGCGCATGATCGAGGGCACCGACCTGGGCTCGGTGTTGAGCAGGTTCGGGCCGATGGCCGCGCCGCGGGCGGTGGCGATCGTCCGCCAGATTGCGTCGGCTCTGGACGCGGCGCACACCGCCGGCGTGATGCACCGCGACATCAAACCGGCCAACATTCTGTTGACTCCCGCCGATTTTGCCTACCTCGTCGACTTCGGTATTGCCAGCGCCACCACGGACGAGAAACTGACGTCGATGGGTGCCACGATCGGGACCTGGCGGTACATGGCACCCGAGCGGTTCACTAACCGTGACGTGTCCTACAGCGTCGACACGTACGCGCTGGCGTGTGTGTTGTTCGAGGCGCTGACGGGGTCGCCGCCGTACCGGGGCGTGGGCCCGTCGGTGATGACCGCACATCTGACGCAGCCGATTCCCCGTCCCAGTTCGGTGCGCTCGACCATTCCGCCTGCTCTCGACGATGTGATCGCCCGCGGTATGGCGAAAACCCCCGCCGACCGCTACGTCACGACCGGAGATTTCGCTCAGGCCGCGCTCGAAGTGCTCAGTGAACGCGACCAGGACCACGCCGAAAACATCTTGAACCGCAGTCAGCTCGCCACGCTGCCGAAAATGCCGGGGTCGATGAAACCGGTGCCGCCCACCCGGCGGGACTCGTCGCCGCCCACCCGGCGGGACTCGTCGCCGCCCACCCGGCGTGATTCGTCGCCGCCGACGCGCCGCACGCCTCCGCCCTCGTATCGCACGCCGACTCCGCCCTCGTATCGCACGCCGGCCCCGCCGTCCTTCCCCACCCCTGCCCCACGGTCCTACCCCACCCCGACCCCGCCGTCCCATCCCACGCCGACCCCGCCGCCCTCCTATCCGACGCCGACGCCGACCCCACCCCCGTATTCAAGCGGCGCACCCCCTTCGGGCCCGGTGCGGGGACCCTCGCAAACCCCGCAGCCGCAACCATTTTCATCAGGGCCGTGGGGGCAGGTGCCCGCCCAAGTGCCGCCGCGCCGGACCAACACGTGGCTGCTGGTCGGTATTGGGGCCGCGGTGGTTCTCGCCGTAGTCGTGGGGCTGGTCATCTGGCTCGTATTCGCGTCGCCGCCATCGCCTCCGGCCAACGCCGTCAAGCTGCAGGTGCTCGACGACTCCGTGTCCGTCGGCTCAGATGAGGCACCGAAAACCATCGACGTCTTCAACGAACCCATCTGCCCGCCGTGCGGCCAGTTCATCCGGTCCTATTCGGCGCAGATGTATACCGCGATCACCGACAAGAAGATCAAGGTGCACTACCACCTGCTGAACTTCCTCGATTCCAGGTCGGCCAGCAGTGACTATTCCACCCGCGCCCTGGCCGCTGCGTTGTGCGTTGCATCAGCGGACGACCCGAAGCTCTACACCGACTTTTATGCGGGCCTGTTCGCGAGCGACTTTCAGCCGAAGGAGAATGCGTCCACCGATCCCGACGATGACCGGCTGGCCCAGCTGGCGCAATCGGTCGGCTCGCCGGGCAGCGTCACCGACTGCATCAAGTCGGGCCAGGACCTCGGTGCGGCGAAAACAAAAGCCACCAACGCGAACAACACGCTGCAGGGATTGCTGTCCAATATCTCCACGCCTTCGGTCTTCGACGGCAAGGACAAGATCGACATCAGCGATTCCCAGTGGCTCAACCATTTGACGTGACAACCTCTTTGGCGTCCGGTCATGGGCGCTCGCGCGAAAGAGCTGACGGGGACGGTGCTATGAGGTCGGCCTTCCGGGTGTGATGGCCGGAAACACCGGCAGGGTGACCGAGTTCTGCACGGCTGCCGGCCATGCGGTGCCCGCACACACAAGGTCGTGGGGCATCGACAGCTGATTGGGCAGCAACAGCGGGTACTGCGGCAGATTCGACAGCGTGGATAAGGCCAGCTGGGGCACTCCCAGCGCGCTTGTCGTCCCGGTCGCTAACGCCGGCGCGCTGCCGGGCGCTGCTAGCGGCAGGGCCCCGAACACCCCCGCTGCCGGCGCGATCGGCGCGGCGGCAATCGGCGCGGCGGCGGCAATCGGCGCCGCCTCCTCGGCGGTGTCGGCGACCTCCGCGGTCGGAGCGATCGGAGCGGCCGCGGGCGGGAGAGAGTTGGCGATACCCGTCGCGGCGGTCGCCGGAAGACCCGCGAGAGTCGGACCGGCGTTGTACAGCGAGTCGAAGACGGCCTCGACCGCGCTGGCGCCGGGAGCGGCCGGAACGACGGCGGCCTCGGGGGGCAACGCTCCCAGCACATCCGGCACGGGAATGGTCGCCGCCGCGGCCGGTGCCGCCGCCACTGCACCAGCGGGCGGGCCAGCCGCCGCGGCCGGAACAGGCGGCGTGGCCGCCGCTACGGGCGGAGCTGCCGCGGCAACGGGCACCGGCGGGGCGGCTGCGGGCACGGGCGGAGCTGCCGCGGCAACGGGCACCGGTGGGGCGACGGCGGCCACGGGCGGGGCGGCCGCCGCAACCGGCACCGGTGGCACCCCGGCAGCAGCCGGAACAGGCGGCGCGACGA
>JAFAWC010000156.1 GCA_019242135.1 Mycobacteriaceae bacterium
GAGAGCACGAACGCGAGGACGACGGCGGACCCCACGCCCAGCGCCCCGAGCCCGGCCACGAGGAGCACCGACCTCAGGGCCCGCTCGTTGACGTCGTGGGACGGCACCGTCAGCCGGACCGTCGCGCCCCGGCCGGTCTTCGCCGTCGCGCTGATGGTCGCGCCGCCCGGGCGGTCACCCCCGACCACCTTCGTGCCGTCGGAGAGGGTCAGCACCACCCGGCCGTCGTGGGCGAGGGTGTCGAGCTTCTTCGCCGTCACCGTCCCGTGCGCCTCGAGCACATCGTCGATGGCGAACGCGACCGCGGTCGCCTCCTGGTCGACGCGCCGCTGCGCCTCGTCGTGAGCGATGCGGCTGGCGACGATCGCGAGCGGGATGCCGAGCACGACGACACCCACGAGCGCGATGAACGTCATCGCGAGGACGATCCGCCGGCGCACGGGACGACCTCAGCCGGCCGGTTCGGTGTCGCGTGCGCGACCCGCAGGGGGCCCGCCGCGTTCGAACCGCAGGCCCACGCCCCGCACCGTCGTGATGTAGCGGCCGTTGGTGGGATCGTCGCCGAGCTTGCGACGCAGCCACGAGACGTGCACGTCGAGCGTCTTGGTCGAGCCGAACCAGTGCTCGTCCCAGACCTCCTCCATGATCCGCTCGCGGGTCAGCACGTGGCCCGCTTCGCGCACGAGCAGCGCGAGCAGCTCGAACTCCTTGTTGGTGAGGTCGAGCTCCTCGTCGCCGTGCCACGCACGGCGCGCTCCGGTGTCGACGCGCACGTCCTGGGCGGTGACCACGACGTCGACCTCCGGCGCGGCGCGCAGCCGGGCCCGGACCCGTGCGAGGAGCTCGGCCAGCCGGAACGGCTTGGTCACGTAGTCGTCGGCACCGGCGTCGAGGGCCTCTACCTTGTCATCGGAATCGATGCGCGCCGACAGCACGATCACCGGCGCAGTGAGCCAGCCGCGCAGCCCGTCGAGCACCTCGATGCCGGACATGTCGGGCAGCCCGAGGTCGAGCACGATGACGTCGGGTCGATGTTCGGCCGCCGCACGCAGCGCGGCCGCGCCGGTGGCCACGGTGGTCACCTCGTAACCGCGCACCGACAGGTTGATCCGTAACGCTCGCAGGATCTGCGGCTCGTCGTCGATCACCAGGACCCGGGTCATGCCCGGTCCTTCGGCGGCGCCGCAAGGTCCACTACGACGGTCAACCCTCCGCCGGGGGTGTCGGTCGCCGAGATGATGCCGCCCATCGCCTCCACGAAACCCTTCGCCACCGAAAGGCCCAGGCCGACGCCGATCCTGTTGTCGCGGTCGCCCATCCGCTGGAACGCCTCGAAGATCTGGTCCTCCGTCCCGCGCGGGACACCCGGGCCTTCGTCGGCGACGTTGATCAGCACCCGGTCGCCGACGCGGCCCGCGTAGACACGCACCATGCCTTCCGGCGCATACCGCAGCGCGTTGTCGATGAGGTTCGCCATCACCCGCTCGAGCAGGCCGGCGTCGGCCATCGCGACGGCATCGTCGACTTCTACTTTCACGCGGTCCAGTCCGCTCCGGAATCCGGTGGTGCCCTTGCTGACTCCCAGCAGTGCCCGCTGGACGACCTCCTCGAGATACACCACACGTAGTTCGGGCCGCACGACGCCGGCAGCCAGCCGCGACGAGTCGAGCAGGTTACCCACCAGCGCCGTCAGCTGGTCGATCGACTCCTCCACGGTGGCGAGCAGCTCGGCGGTGTCCTCGGGGGAGAACGCGACGTCGCCGCTGCGCAGACTCGACACCGCGGCCTTGGCCGCCGCCAGCGGTGTGCGCAGATCGTGGCTGACCGCCGACAGCAGCGACCGACGCAGCTCATCGGCCTGAGCGATCGCCTCGACCTTGCTGGCCTCCGCGGCCAGCTCCCGTTGTTTGACCAGACCGGCCGCTTGTTTCGCGACCGCGGTGAGCACGCGTCGGTCGCGCGCGGGCAGCTTGCGCCCGGCCATCAGCATCCAGAACTCGTCGTCCCCGACCTCGATCGCCGTGTCGGCCGAGTCGACGTCGACACAGGGATCCTTGCCGACGCACGCGACGATCTCGCTCACATCGGGGTCCTCGCGTACCCGCAACATGCTCACCGCCCGTTGCGAATACGTCTCGCGCACCCGCTCCAGCAGCGTGTCCAGGTCCGCGCCGCGCAGCACCGACCCGGCGAACAGCGCCAGCAGCTCGGCCTCCTGCGAGGCCCGTCTCGCCTCGCGGGTGCGTTTGGCGGCGCTGTCGACCAGCGCGGCCACCGCCACCGCCAGGACCAGTAGCACCAGCTCGGTGACCACGGCGTCGGGTTGGGCCATCCGGAACGAATACCGGGGCTCGGTGAGGAAGTAGTCCAGTAGCAGGCCCGAGAGCACTGCTGAAAGCGCAGCGGGCGCGACGCCGCCCAGCAGGGCGACCACCAGCACACCCACGAAGAACAGTGCGCTTTCGCCGCCGATGCCCATGAACCGGTCGAGAAATAACACCGTGACCGCGCAGATCGCCGACGGCACCACGATCGCTGCCAGCCACGACATCAGGTGCTGGTGGCGCGGCGATACCCGCGACCACGAGAAGCCCCTGCCCGCTTCTCCGTGGGTCACCATGTGCACGTCGATCTTCTCCGACTGCTGCACGGTGCGCGCGCCGATGCCCTCATCGAAGAGTCGGGCCCACCGGGACCGTCGCGACGTACCCAGCACCAGCTGGGTGGCGTTCATCTCGCGCGCGAAATCCAGCAGCGCAGTGGGCACGTCGTCGCCCACCACGGTGTGCACCGTCGCACCCAGGCTGGTCGCCAGCTCGCGCACCTTGCCCATCTGCGGAGCGGACACCCCCGACAGGCCGTCGCCGCGCACCACGTGCACCACCATCAGCTCGGCGCTCGATTTGGATGCAATCCGGAATGCCCGGCGCACCAACGTTTCCGACTCACGCCCACCGGTCACGGCGACCACGACGCGCTCGCGCGCCTCCCACGTGTCGGTGATCTTGTGGTCTTCGCGGTATTTGGCCAGCGCCGCGTCGACCTGGTCGGCCAGCCACAGCAGCGCGAGTTCGCGCAGGGCGGTCAGGTTGCCCGGGCGGAAATAGTTCGACAGCGCAGCATTGACCTTGTCCGGTGCGTACACATTGCCGTGCGAAAGCCTGCGCCGCAACGCTTCCGGTGTGATGTCGACGAGTTCCACCTGGGACGCGGCGCGCACCACCTCGTCGGGAACTTTCTCCTGTTGCTCGATTCCGGTGATCTGCGCGACGACGTCGTTGAGGCTTTCCAGATGCTGGACGTTGACTGTCGAGATCACCGTGATGCCGGCGTCGAGCAGTTCCTCGACGTCCTGCCAGCGTTTGGGATTCTTGCTTCCGGGGGTGTTGGTGTGCGCGAGTTCGTCGACCAGGACCACCTGTGGACGGCGCCGCAACACGGCCTCGACGTCGAGTTCGGGAAACGTGCTGCCGCGGTACTCGATGTATTTGGGCGGAATGGTTTCGATGCCCTCGATCAGGTCGGCGGTCTTCTTTCGGCCGTGCGTCTCGACCACCGCGGCGACGACGTCCGTACCCCGTTCCAGGCGGCGGTGGGCCTCGCCCAACATCGCGTACGTCTTGCCCACGCCGGGCGCGGCGCCCAGATAGATCCGCAGCTCCCCGCGTTTGGCCTTTGTCCCGTACCCCCTCTTCAGATCGGGCTCATTGGTGCTGGTCACGTAGCCATCATCCACCCGTGGACTAGGTCTTGAACGGGTACTGCTGATCCAGTTCAAGGTTCAGCTTGAGCACGTTCACCCGCGGCTCGCCGAGGAAGCCGAGGTCGCGCCCGTTCTCGTTGTCGCGGATGAGTCGACGGATCTGGTCTTCGCTGACGTGCCGGGTCTTGGCGATGCGGGCCACCTGAATCTGGGCGTAGGCGGGGGAGATCTCAGGATCGAGTCCGCTGCCGCTGGCGGTGACCGCATCGGCGGGCACGGCCGGGTCGGCCGGAGCGGCGCCGCGTACCGGCACGATCTGTCCGATCGAGTAGTCCTCGTTGTACTGTGCGCACTCGACTCGTACGCCCTCGTAGGCGTCCAGGAAGGGTTGTTTCGTGGTCGCGCACGGCTGGTTCACGCTCACCACCCGCACGGGGTGAACGACGTTGCCGTGTGAGTCGCGCGGACCGATCACCGACAGCACCGCACCGACCCCGTCGCGGGTGCAGAACGGGCGCGACCCGTCGACGTTCTCCAGCGTGCCGATGGCGGTGCTGCGTGCGCAGAT
>JAFAWC010000453.1 GCA_019242135.1 Mycobacteriaceae bacterium
GCTCGTCATCGCTTATCCGGGCATGAACCATCGTCTGCCGGAGATCTGGACGGATCCAGAGAAGTTCGACCCGGACCGGTTCGCTGAGCCGCGCAGCGAACACAAGAGGCACCGGTATGCGTTCACGCCGTTCGGTGGCGGCGCGCACAAGTGCATCGGCATGGTGTTCGGCCAGCTGGAAGTCAAGACGATCATGCACCGGTTGCTGCGCCGGTACCGGCTGGAGCTGGCGCGGCCGGGCTACCAGGCGAAGTGGGACTATGGTGGCATGCCGGTGCCGATGGATGGCATGCCGATTGTGCTGCGGCCCCTGGGTCGCTAACCGCGCCGGGCCGGCCGGGTCACCGGCGGCGCCACACGTACCGTTTCTTGCTTTCGTCGATCTCGGTGTACCAGGCCAACGACATCAGTCGGTTCGCGCAGGCCACGATGGCGCGCAGCATCGACTCGGTCTTGTCCTCGGCCCAGCCCATCGCCCATTCGAGGTGCTCGCCGTCACTGCCCTGGATGAACGTCGCGGTGTGATCGCCGGACTTCAGCTGGTGGAAGCGGACCATCTCGACGGGAATGCCACGGTCGAAGAGCATCGCGGTCAGCGCGGCGACGGGTCCGGTGGCCCCGACGGTGACCGTCTCGATGCCGTCGCCGATCGCGAAGGTGCCCTCGTACTTGCGTGCCTGCGGGCCCAGCCGGGTGGCCGGCCGGTCGCCGTCGACGCATTCGAACCGGCCCAGCCGAAGCGGCCCTGAGCTGGGGCTGTAGGTGGCTGTGAAGGTGTGCCACGACATGTTCTCGGCGTCGTCGCGCAGGCCTCGAGGCAGGGGAACGCCGCCGAAGCGCGCGGCTGGCGTTTCGTGACGGGCGGTGCTGTTACTGAATGGTCTAGATGGTGATGTCATATTGAGCCGGTCTTCTTGTTGAGGGAGGTGACCGACGTCGTAGTAGCCTCGACCCACAGCGGGGGGGTCGGTCTGAATCAGACCCCGCTGCGGGAGACTACTACGAGAAGACGCTCGTTACGCACGTCGCCGACAGTAGCACGGTAAGACCCGGCACAAGCAACTTCTAGTAGGTCACGGCTCGGATAAATAACGGCCAAGACCGGCGATTGATCGCCTCTGAACGACGCATGCCGCCCCGCTACGCTCACGCGAAAAGGTCTTTGCCGTCGGCGATGTCGTTACCCATCTGCATCAGGTGCATCGCCGAGGCGTGCAGGTATTCCCCGGCGTCGCGGGTGGCCTGGCCGGCGAGGTAGCGCGCCCACGTGCCCTCGATCACGGTGCCCAGCTTGAAACACGCCAGCGCCAGATACCAAGGCAGGTGCGCGGTCTGGCGACCGCCTGCCGACAGGTACGCGTCGAGCAGTTCCTTGCGGGTCGCCAAGCCACCCAGCGCAGACAACGCTTGACCGGAGCCGAGCGGGTCGGACCCGGTCGGCCAGCACACCATCATCCAGCCCAGATCGAGCAGCGGGTCGCCCACCGTGCACATCTCCCAGTCGACGAACGCGGCGACCTCGGGCCGATCCCTGCGCAGCAGCACGTTGTTCAGATGTGCGTCGCCGTGCATGATCCCGGGCGGGGAGTCGGGCGGCCGGTTGTCCTCCAGCCAGTCGGCGAGCCGATCCACTCCCGGCAACGAGTCCGGCGCGTAATTGTCCTGCTGCCGATACGCCTCGACGAAACCGCGGAACTGCGGAACCTGCCGCGCCAGAAACGATCCGGGACGTTTGAGGGCCGCGAGCGGGCTTCCCACCCACCGAACTTGCCCCAACTTGGCCAGGCTTACCGCGTAGTCGATTCCGACGTCGTGGCGAAACTGCGGCCTGTCTGCATATGCCTGCGCCACGTCATTACCCGGATTGAACCCGTCGACGTGGGCCATCAGATAAAAGACCACCCCGAGCACGTCGAGGTCCTCACAGCCGCAGACGAATTCGGGATGCGGTACGCCCGAACCGGCCAGCGTGCGAAGCACCGCGATCTCGCGCTGCATCGTCTTGTTACTGGTCGGCCGCGGATGCGCGGGAGGCCGCCGCAGCACCAGGTGGCGGCCGTCGACGCGCAGCCCGACCACGATGTTCTGGGTGCCACCGGCAAGCAGTCGCAGATCAGCCACCTCGGAGCCGATCCCCTGCTCGCGAACCCAGGTTCGCAGAGCCGCGAGGTCGCCGTCGGTGAGAGTCTCGGGCACCTCCCGATGGTAAGCGTCGGCCCGGATCGCCCCCGGACCGTCAGCCCCGGCGTCGTTGTGCCGGCCGTGGCGCCGTCCTATCGTGAGGATCACCCGGGTGAGAACAGGGCCAGCCGACATGCACGAGATGGCGATCACGCAGAGTGTGGTCGATGCGGTGTGCGAACACGCCGCCGGTCGTCGTGTGCACAGTGTCCGGGTTCAGGTCGGCGCGCTGTGCGCGGTCGTGCCCGACGCGATGGAGTTCTGTTTCGGTCTGGCAGCGGAGGGCACCGTCGCCGATGGGGCTCGCCTCGACCTCGACGTGCAGCCCGGATCAGCGCGCTGCCGCGCGTGCGGCGCGGACTTCGTGCTGCCCGACCTGATCCTGCTGTGCCCGTGCGGCAGCGCCGATGTCGAGGTGCTCGCGGGCCGCGACCTGCGGATTCTGTCCATGGAAGTGAGTTGATATGTGCGCCACATGCGGATGCGGAGACGACGGCGCGGTCATCACGCCGATGAGCGCTCGCGCGAAGAGCAAACCAACAGCGATGAGCGCTCACCACGACCACGACCACGACCACGACCACCATCATCTTCCGGTGACCGAGACCGTCTCGCTGGAGCAGAAGGTGCTGGCGAAGAACGACGAGGTGGCCGCGACGAACCGAGAATGGTTGGCAGAGCGCAACATCCTCGCCTTCAACCTCACCAGCTCGCCCGGCGCCGGTAAGACGACGTTGCTGGAGCGGACGATCCGGGATCTGGGCGCCAGGCGCCCCGTGTCGGTCATCGAGGGCGATCAGGAGACTTTGCTGGACGCCGAGCGCATCCGCGCGACCGGGTGTCGGGTGGTCCAGGTCAACACCGGCGCGGGCTGCCACCTCGACGCCGAGATGACGCACCGGGCACTGGCGACCCTGCGGCCCGACCCCGGCTCGCTGTTATTCATCGAGAATGTCGGCAACCTCGTCTGCCCGGCGTTGTTCGACCTTGGTGAGAAAACGAAAATCGTGGTGATCTCCGTGACCGAGGGCGCGGATAAACCGCTGAAATACCCACACATGTTCGCCGCCGCGGGACTGGTTGTCATCAATAAGACGGACTTGCTCCCATACGTCGAATTTGATCTTGATATCTGCGCGCGACATGCCCGCTCGATTAATCCCGACGTCGACATAATTCCGTTGTCCGCGACCACAGGTGACGGGCTTGGCGGGTGGTACGACTGGATTGACGCGCACGCAACTGAATTGCCCGAACTGGCCATTGACAAGTCTTTGCCCCCGGAGTAGACCGAGGAATTAGCGCTCAAGAAGACGGCGCGGCCTCGAAATCTGCTCAGGGGTCGGGCGAGATCCCGGAAAGCTGTGACATATGCCAACTGAGGCAGCAGTTCAAGCAGAAGAAACCTTGATTCATGTCCTGTGGATCAATGCCGGTTTGAGTTGTGATGGAGATTCCGTGGCGTTGACTGCCGCCACGCAGCCCAGTGTCGAGGAAATCGCCCTGGGCGCGCTCCCCGGCCTCCCCAAGATCGCCGTGCACTGGCCCCTCATCGACTTCGAGTGCGGGCCCAACGGCGGCGCCGACGACTTCCTCGAATGGTTCTTCAAGGCCGACCGCGGCGAACTGGAACCGTTCGTGCTCGTCGTCGAGGGGTCGATCCCCAACGAACGGTTGAAGAACGAAGGGTACTGGTGCGGGTTCGGTAACAACCCGGAGACCAATCAGCCCATGACCACCAGCGAATGGCTGGACCGGCTCGCGCCGAAGGCCACCGCGATAGTGGCGGTCGGTACGTGCGCCACATACGGCGGCATCCACGCGATGGCCGGCAACCCGACCGGCGCGATGGGTGTACCGGACTATCTCGGTTGGGACTGGAAGAGCAAGGCCGGGATCCCCATCGTCTGCGTGCCGGGCTGCCCCATCCATCCGGACAACCTGTCCGAGACGCTGACATATCTGCTGTACATGGCTACCGGACAAGCCCCGCTGATTCCGCTCGACGATGCGCTGCGACCCACGTGGCTGTTCGGCCAGACCGTGCACGAGGGGTGCGACCGGGCCGGCTATTACGAGCAGGGTGACTTCGCCACCGAGTATGGGTCACCGAAATGCATTGTGAAGCTTGGCTGTTGGGGCCCGGTCGTGAAATGCAACGTGCCGAAGCGCGGTTGGATCAACGGTATCGGCGGTTGCCCCAACGTCGGCGGCATCTGTATCGGCTGCACGATGCCCGGCTTCCCGGATAAGTTCATGCCCTTCATGGATGAACCGCCCGGCGGCAAGGTGTCCACGACGGCGTCGAGCATGTACGGCGGGGTGATCCGCAGTCTGCGCCACATCACCGGCCGCACCGTCGACAAGGAGCCGAAGTGGCGCCACCCCGGCGCGAAACTCGAAACCGGAGCGACCCGCACCTGGTAGGTGCGGGTTGTTCTGCGTCTGCGTCCGGCAACCCCTAATTCTTGCGCCCTGCGGCGACGAGTTTCGACGAGAGAGATAAACGATGACAA
>JAFAWC010000470.1 GCA_019242135.1 Mycobacteriaceae bacterium
CGCCCGGGAAAATACCCGATTCTGGGCGCCGCTGTCGTTGACGGCCGAACAGAAGCACAGCATCGACGACCCGATCGAGATGGAAAGAGCCGCCGACGAACTGCCGATCGAACAGGTGGCCAAACGCTGGATCGTGGCGTCGGATCCCGATGAAGCCGTCGAGAAGGTCGGCACATACGTGGATTACGGGCTCAACCACCTCGTCTTTCATGCCCCGGGCCACGACCAGCGGCGTTTCCTGGAATTGTTCGAAAAGGATCTCGCGCCCAGGCTCCGTCGGCTGGGCTGACGTGCCGGAGTCGTCGGATGCTCGTCGCGCGAGCTCGTCCCTCTACATCACATCCCCTGAGGGGGACACCGGCAAGTCGACGATCGCGCTCGGCGTACTACACAGATTGGCGGCGACAGTCGCGAAAGTCGGTGTGTTCCGGCCGATCACGCGGCTGGGGGAGGACCGCGACTACATCCTCGACCTACTTTTGCCGCAGGCCACCGCCGGCCTGCCGTACGAGCAGTGCGTCGGTGTCACCTATCAGCAGCTGCACGAGGACCAGGACGGCGCTATCGCTGAAATCGTGGACCGCTATCACGCCGCGGCCGACAAGTGCGACGCCATGGTGGTGGTGGGCAGTGACTACACCGACGTCGCCACGCCAACGGAACTGAGCGTCAACGGCCGGATCGCGGTGAATTTGGGCGCGCCGGTTGTGCTTTCGGTCCGGGGCCGCGATCGCACACCCGACCAGATCGCACAGGTGGTGGAGCTATGCCTGACCGAGCTCGCCAACCAGCATGCCCACACCGCCGCGGTGGTGGCGAACCGGTGCAACCCGTCGGAGATGTCCGCTGTCGCTGCGGCATTGAAGCGCTTTGAGCCCAAGACATGCGTGCTGCCCGAGGAGCCGCTGCTGGTTGCGCCGACGGTGGCCGATCTGCAACGTGCTGTCGGGGGGACGCTGGTCAGTGGCGACAACGCGCTGCTGGATCGCGAGGTGATGGCGGTGCTGGTCGCGGGCATGACCGCCGAGCATGTCCTCGAGCGGTTGAGCGAGGCCGCGGCAGTGATCACACCCGGCGATCGATCCGATGTTGTGCTCGCGGTGTCGAGCGCGCATGCAGCCGAAGGGTTTCCGTCGCTGTCGACGGTCATCCTCAACGGTGCCCTCCCACTGCATCCGGCGATAGCATCGCTGGTGAACGGGTTGAGATTGCGGCTGCCGATGATCGCGACGACGTTGGGGACGTTCGAGACGGCGAGCGCAGTCGCGTCGACCCGGGGCCGGGTCACGGCCGCGTCCGGGCGCAAGATCGATACAGCGTTGTCGCTGATGGAGCGGTACGTCGATGTCCCGGAATTGCTCGACCAGCTGGCGATTCCGATCCCGACGGTGACGACACCGCAGATGTTTACCTACCAACTCGTGGAATGGGCGCGGTCGCAACGGAAACGCATCGTGTTACCCGAAGGTGACGACGACCGAATTTTGCAGGCGGCCGGTCGGCTGCTGCGCCGCGACGTCGCGGACCTGACAATCCTGGGCGAGGAGGCCGCCGTCCGCTCGCGGGCAGCGGAGTTGGGCGCCGACCTGTCGGCCGCCACCGTGCTCAATCCGAAAACCAGTGACCTGTGCGATAAGTTCGCCGAGCAGTACACCGAGATGCGCAAGCACAAAGGAATGACGGCCGAGCTGGCCCGCGAGATCATCCACGACGTGTCATATTTCGGAACGATGCTGGTGTACAACGGGATCGTCGACGGCATGGTGTCGGGCGCCGCGCACACCACAGCCCACACGGTGCGGCCCGCATTCGAGGTCATCAAGACCCAACCCGACGTGTCCACCGTTTCCAGTATCTTCTTGATGTGTTTGGCCGATCGCGTGCTGGCGTACGGTGACTGCGCGATCGTGCCGGACCCCACGTCGGAGCAGTTGGCGGACATCGCCATCTCCTCGGCGCAGACCGCGGCGTGGTTCGGCATCGAACCGCGCGTGGCGATGCTGTCGTACTCCACCGGAACGTCCGGATCGGGGGCCGACGTCGAAAAGGTCCGAAAGGCCACCGAACTGGTCCGCCAGCGACAGCCCGACCTGCAGGTCGACGGCCCCATTCAGTACGACGCGGCGGTGGATCGGTCGGTAGGTGCAAGCAAGGCGCCGGGCTCGCCGGTGGCGGGCCGTGCGACGGTGCTGATCTTTCCCGATCTCAACACCGGCAACAACACGTATAAGGCAGTGCAGCGCAGCGCGGGCGCGATCGCCATCGGCCCGGTGCTTCAGGGATTGAGGAAGCCCGTCAACGATCTGTCGCGCGGCGCGCTTGTGGAGGAC
>JAFAWC010000130.1 GCA_019242135.1 Mycobacteriaceae bacterium
CGATGATGGTGTTGGGTCCGTTGCGGGATACACCGGTCCAGAAGCTGGGCTACACCCTGCCGTCGGTGCTGTTGCCGCTGTGGGACTCCGAGCCGGGCAAGGGTTTCATCGCGACGATGCGGTCACTGTTGGCGGGATCGGAAGTGAGCCTGCTGCGCTCGTTTTTGCAAGAGGTCATCGCGGCAGAAGTCGGGCCCCGCGTTGACAATCCGCCGGGCACGGGGGTGATCCGTGTCCAGTTCGTGGCTTCGCAATTGGTGGGCGTCGTGCTGGCCCGCTACATAGTGGAGCTGGATCCGTTCAAGTCGCTGCCGGTCGAGCAGATCGCCGAGACGATTGGACCAACACTGCAGCGCTATCTCACCGGCGATCTTCCCGGGATGCCGCAGCGATGAGGCGCTGGTGCTCGTCGTCGGACACGTCGACGGCCTCGTCGATCAGCAGCACGGGAATGCCGTCGTCGATCCGGTAGGCGCGGCGAAGCCGCGGGTTGTAGAGCACGGCCGGGTGCAGATGCTCATCGCCGATATACAACAACGGTCCCCGGTCGGCCGGGCAGACCAGGATGCTCAGCAGCTTCTCGTCGAGCACGATCAGCCGGGGGGACCGACCACCGTGCCCGGCTGGCCGCCGATCTGCCACGCGCCGCCGCCGAGGTTGATGCCTCCCGGTCCGGCCGTGATACCGCCGGGGCTGGTGGGGTCGTACTGGTTGATACCGATGGAGAAGCCACCCTTTTTCGCCGCCGCGTTCGCCTGCTGCATGCGGTGCGTCTGCCCGTCGACCGCGTTTTTGAGCGCGGTGATCATCGGCGTCTGATTGGGCCGATACTTCTCCGAATCCTGGATGGCGGTCAGCTCGGCGGCGGTCGGCTTGAAGCCCATTCCCCGCAGCTTGAGGGACTGGTTGAGCAAGGTGGACATCTCACCACCACCCGCAGCGGTGGTGAACTCATTCGCAAGGTCATCGATGACGTCGGCGCGAGCCGTCCCGGCCGCAGAGCCGCAGGCGAGCGCCACGGCGAGTCCGGTGCCGGCGAGCCCGGCGCCGAGGGCCCGTCGCCACCGCGGGCCGGCCTTCATCGTCATGTGATCCTCCACCAGCCGCGTGCAATGAGCGGGTGCCCCCACTGCCGGAGCCTAGCAGCGCGCGCCCGCGTGAGCATCAGTTACAGAAGTAAATCATTGTGTCTAGTGTGACGCCTGGACCCATTCGGCACGTGCGGGCGCCGTCAGGCGCTTGTATCGATTCGTCTCCGGGTCCAGATACCAGGCGTGCCGACCCGATTTGGGGATGCCGGCGTTGCGCAGGGCGCCCACCGTCGGCCGATAGGACGCGCTGAGCGTCAAATCGGGCACCACATGGACGAAGTCAGGACGATCGTTGCCCAGCCCGGCCATGGCTTCGCTGAGATCGGCCGCGGAGATCGCCGCACCCGGACAAATCGTCACGGCGGTCACGGCGACTTGGTGGTCGCCGACGTCCACGCCGTAGGTCACCGCGAGATCCACCGCAGGCATCAGGCTGGTGGCGTCGGTGATCGGCGCCTCGAAGACGGCACCGCGGGCGGTCCGGATCACCGACCCGCGCGTGCCCATCAGCCAGTAGTCCCCATCGTGGTCGCGCCGGAACAGGTACTCGGTGGAGATCCACGTGTCGCCGGGGGCGAACACACCGCGCTTGACGGCGGCCTGCGGGTCGACCGGTCCGCGCGGGTGCGCCAGCAGCACGCCGACCTCGTCGCTGTCGGCTCTGCGCACGAATCCGCGCTCATCCTCGAGGATCAGGTCCTCGTCGGGATCGTAGGCGGCCAGTTCCACCTCCGCGGCGCCGGGCAGCGGCCTGCCCTTGCTGCCGATCTTCGCCCCGGCGACATTGGCCAGAACGGCCTGACCGTCGGTGGTGGCGAAGAACTCCACGACATGGGCGGGGCTGAACTCGTCGACCACACGCTGCCACAGTCCCGTCGGCATGCCCGAGCCGATGAACAGCCGCACAGTGTGGTGACCCTTCAGGTCGAAGTCCGGATCGCTGATGATCTCGCGCAGCATCGCCCACGTGTACGTCACTACCGATACCCCGTACTGGCGCATCTCGTGCCCGAAGCGGTCCGGACGCAGACCCCGCGACAGCGCAATCCTGGAACCGCCGACGACAGCGCCGCCGAGGCTCACCAGCAGACCCGACGGGTGGTGCAACGGGGTGAGGCAGTACACGGTGTCGCGACGACTCAGCGCGGCCGTCGACGCGGTTCCAAACGCTGACACCGCCCAGCGGTAGTTGGTGATCTGTCGGGCGACGAGCTCACCGCCCACGTTGGTGAACGCGACAAATGCGATGTCTTTGGCCAGGCCCGGGTTGGGCCGGTACCAGCCGGGCAGCTCGACCTCGTCCGGGTCGATCTGCTCCATGTCGATCACGTCGGAGTCGTTGGGCAACAGATGCAGATCGCGGCTCTCGCCACCACCGAGCACCAGCACCTGCAGCGACATCCGGCGCGCGGCCTTGAGGTTAGTCGGGTCGGTGAGAATCTCCCGCACACCGCCCAGCCGCGCCGCCGCGGCGAGGTCGGCGTCCGGCGGCATCAGCACCGCGACCGCACCCAACCGCGACAGCGCGGCGATGGCCACCAGCGCGCTGGGTCGCGTCTCCATCAGAACGCCGACCCGGTCGCCTTGGCGCACGCCGACCTCGATCAGGCCGCGCACCACGTTGTCGATGCGGGTGTCGACCGCTTCGTAGGTGTGCACGCGCCCGTCGAACAGCAGGCACTCGCCGTGCGGGGCATCGCCGGCCTGCTCCGCCATGATCCGGCCCAGCGAGATGCGCGTGTGCTCGTTGATTTGGCCAAGACGCGTGAGTCGCGGCAGCGTACGGACTGTCTCGACCGCCAGGGTCCGCAGCGACTTGTTGGCGGTCACCACCGCGTTGCCGGCTGAGCGTGCGAGGTCGAAGACCACTTCCGAGGCGACGCCGGCACCGTGGGCGACTCGGGATGCCAACGGCACGCCGCTTGTTTCCTTGTGTTCGACCGGCTGTGCGGCCATGCGGGCGATGCCTCCTGGCATCTCGCCTTCACCTGATAGCCATTTCACCCACGATGCCACGGTCGGCCATGTCTGCGCAGCCGCCTTGGATCCGACGACGAGGCCGAAATGGCCTGTGCGGATGCAGAACTCGTACACATCCGCATTGGGTGCGGCGTGCTCGATGCCACGCACCGAGACCGGCTGGCCGATGTCGTCGACCTCTCCGACCACGGCCAGGATCGGGACGGTGATGTCGGTGAGCGTGACCAGCTCGCCGTGGATCGAGAAGCCGCCGGTCATCATCCGGTTATGGGCGATGAACTGCTTGAGCAGTTCGGAGATCGCGGGTCCCGACCACGCGATCCAACCCTCCCTCTCCAGGAAGCGGCGCTGCTGTTCGCGCGGCAACAGCGCTTCGCGGTCATGCAGCTGGCGGAGGAAATCGACCCGCGCTTTCGCGGTCTTGATTGGATCAAGCATCTGAAAGCCGGCCCGCGCCAGCCAACTCGGGATATCGATACGGCTGAAGACGTGGTCGGCCATGAAGTCGGCGGCAGCCGCACCATAGTTGGGCGGAATACCCATCGGCAGCGCGGCCAGTGTGTCGACGGGCGACCCGAACGCGATGATGCTGGCCAGGTCGCGCGACCGCCGGTAACCCGCCGTCTGGTATGCCCACATGCCACCCTGGGAGTAACCGGCCAGGTGGATGTCTTGGCCGGTGGCCTTCTTGACGGTGTCGATGGCCTCACTGACCGCGACGATGTGGTCGGCCAGCGTGCGTTCCATGCCGCCCTCGACGCGATCCGGAGAACCGAAGTCGATCACCCACGGGTCGATGCCCGCCGCGTGCAGAATGCCGACGGCGCCGTCTTGGCGGGTGACGTCCCACATGTCCGCCGACATCATCATCGGATGCACCATCAGCACCGGCGGGCCGACCGGCGTTTGTCCGTTGCGGCTGTCCGGGGGGAAGTACCGACGCAACCGATACATCGGGACGCTTTCGACGATCTGGAACGGCGAGGGCACCGTGCCGGTCTCGAACCCGCCGTACCGGATCACCTCGAGCCCGTTCTGCGCGGTGGCGATCAGACGTCCGACCGGACCCGTGATCGGCGAGAAGTCCACCATCTGCCCTTCCCACTGCTATCTGCTCTTCGCGCAAGCGGCTCATCGCTGCCGTCTGCTCTTCGCGCAAGCGGCTCATCGCTGCCGTCTGCTCTTCGCGCAAGCGGCTCATCGCCCGCCGTTTGCCGACGTCATTCTGGCACGTCACGAAATTCCTCGGCGGCTGATGCCCAAGCTGGTCGATACCGCAACCCGGTCCGCAGCCGCTCCACGGTTGCCCGCACCCCGGCCAGCTGTTTGGCGACCTGCGTTGGCGCTGTGCCGCCGCGCGCGTCCCGCGCCGCCACCGAGCCTTCGATCGTCAGCACCTCCCGGACACCGGGCGTCAGGCCGGGATGCGCGGCGGCCAGCTCGTCGTCGCTCAGGTCCTCCAGTCCGACGCCGCGCGCCTCGGCCGCGCGCACGGCCGCACCGGCGGCCTCGTGGGCGACCCGGAAGGCCACGCCCTGGCGAACCAGCCATTCCGCGACATCGGTGGCAAGGGTGTAGCCGGCCGGCGCCAGCTCGGCCATCCGCTCGACATCGAATTGCAGCGTCGACACCAGCCCTGCCATCGCGGGCAGCAGCAGATCGAGCTGGGCGACCGAATCCAACAGCGGTTCCTTGTCTTCCTGAAGGTCACGGTTGTAGGCGAGGGGCTGGGCCTTCAGCGTCGCCAGCAGTCCCGTCAGGTTGCCGATCAGCCGCCCCGACTTGCCGCGGGTCAGCTCGGCGATGTCGGGGTTCTTCTTCTGCGGCATGATCGAACTGCCGGTCGACCAGGCGTCTGACAGCCTGACGTAGCCGAATTCGGTCGTGCTCCAGACGATGATGTCTTCGGCCAGCCGAGACAGGTCGACTGCGATCATCGCCAGGACGAACCCGGCCTCGGCCGCGAAGTCGCGTGCGGCGGTGGCGTCGATCGAATTATCTGACGCCGCAATAAATCCCAGCTCCTCGGCGATCGCGTCCGGATCCAACCCGAGAGATGACCCCGCCAGCGCACCGGAACCGTACGGGGACAGCGCCACCCGCTTGTCACAGTCAAGGATGCGGTCGACGTCGCGCAGCAGCGGATGCACATGCGCGAGCAGGTGGTGCGCCAGCATCACCGGTTGGGCCGATTGCAGGTGCGTCTTTCCGGGCATGATCGCGACCGGGTGCGCGGCGGCCTGCGTTGCCAGCGCGACAGCCAGGTCCAACACGCCCGACCCGACCCGGCGCAAC
>JAFAWC010000619.1 GCA_019242135.1 Mycobacteriaceae bacterium
CAACGACCCGACGAAGGGCACCTACGCCAAACTCGTGGTGTCCGACGACGCATCAACTCTGTTGGGCCGCATCCTGGTTGGCGACGCCACCGCCTACGGGACTTTGCGTCCGCTCGTCGGTCGTCCGCTGCCCGCCGATCCGGCGTCGCTGATCGCGCCCGCGGCCGCCGAGGTGGGGGTGGGAGCGCTGCCCGACGAGGCGCAGATCTGCTCCTGCAACGCGGTGACCAAAGGCACGATATGCGCCGCGATCACCGACGGGGCCTGCGACGTGCCCTCGATCAAGGGCGTCACGGTGGCCGGAACGTCCTGCGGCAGCTGCGTTCCCATGCTCAAGCGGCTGCTGGAAGCCCAAGGCGTCGAGCAGTCGAAGGCGCTGTGCGAGCACTTCTCGCAGTCCCGCGCCGAGCTGTTCGAGATCGTCGCTGCCGCCGGAATCCGCACATTTTCCGGGCTGATCGCCAAGTACGGCGTCGGGACCGGTTGCGACATCTGCAAACCCGCGGTCGCCTCGATTCTGGCGTCGACGTCGTCGGATCACATCCTCGACGGCGAAACCGCCGCGCTGCAGGACACCAACGATCACTTCCTGGCCAACCTGCAACGCAATGGCACCTATTCGGTGGTGCCGAGGCTGCCCGGCGGGGAGATCACCCCCGAAAAGCTGATCGTGATCGGGGAGGTCGCCCGCGATTTCGGGCTCTACACCAAGATCACCGGCGGGCAGCGCATCGACATGTTCGGCGCCCGCGTCGAGCAGCTTCCGCAGATTTGGAAGCGGCTCATCGACGCCGGCATGGAGTCCGGGCACGCCTACGGCAAGGCCCTGCGGACAGTGAAGAGCTGCGTGGGGTCCACATGGTGTCGCTACGGGGTGCAGGACTCGGTGGCCCTGGCCGTCGACCTCGAGTTGCGCTATCGCGGTCTGCGGTCGCCGCACAAGGTCAAGATGGGTGTCTCGGGCTGTCAACGCGAATGCGCCGAGGCGCGCAGCAAGGACGTCGGCGTCATCGCGACCGAAAAGGGCTGGAACCTCTACGTCGGCGGCAACGGCGGGGCAACCCCGAAGCACGCGCAGCTGCTCGCCGGCGATCTGGACTCAAAGACGCTGGTGCGCTACATCGACCGCTACCTGATGTTCTACATCCGGACCGCCGACCGGCTGCAGCGCACCGCGGTATGGCAGGAGACCATCGAGGGTGGTCTCGATCACATCCGTGCCGTGGTGTGTGAGGACTCGCTGGCAATCGCCGACGAGTTGGATGCCGCCATGGCGCGACACGTCGCCGGATATTCCGACGAATGGGCGGCGGTGCTGGCGGACGAGGAAAAGCTTTCGCGGTTCGTGTCATTCGTCAACATGCCTGGTCAGCCCGACCCGACAATCGTTTTCGATGACAGCGGTCCGCGCAAGGTGCCGGTGATGCTGGGCACACCCCGCATCGGTGACATGCGCGAAAGGTCGAATTAATGGCCACGAAACATCTCAGACGTCCAATGGCTACCGAAAGGAGTTGGCACCGATGACCGTACTCGTTGATCGCCCCATCGAGGTCACCACGCGGGGGTGGACGCCGGCGTGCCGGCTCGACGCGCTGCTGCCCGGGCGCGGGGTCGCCGTGCTGTTGCCCGGCGGGGAACAGGTGGCGCTATTCCTCCTTAACGACGGGAAGCTGGCTGCGGTCAGCAACATCGACCCGTTCGGCCGGGCCGCGGTGATGTCGCGCGGCATCACCGGTGACCGGCGCGGTGAGCCGACGGTGGCGTCACCGCTGCTCAAGCAAGCCTTCTCCCTTCGTGATGGACGCTGCCTCGACGACGAGTCGCACGCGCTGACGGTCTACGAGGTGCGAGTACGCCATGGAATCGTTGAAGTCTGCGGTAAGTGATCCGCTCAGAGGTTTCACCATCGGAGTGACCGCAGCTCGCCGGGCCGAGGAACTCATCACCCTGCTCGAGCGCCGCGGAGCCGCGGTCGTGCATGCGCCTGCGATTCGGATCATTCCGCTGGTCGATGACGTCGAATTGCGCCGCGTCACAATGCTGCTCATCGAGCGCCCGCCCGACGTGGTCGTGGTGACCACCGGCATCGGCTTTCGCGGCTGGATCGAGGCCGCACACGGCTGGAACGTCGCCGACGAGTTGGTCGCCGCACTGGCGTCCACGCGCATCCTGGCCCGAGGACCGAAGGCCCGCGGTGCGGTTCGCCAGGCGGGACTTTGTGAGGAGTGGAGCCCGGAATCGGAGGCTTCACCGGAAGTCCTCGATCGGCTGCTGGCCGACGGCGCGTCCCAGCTGCGCGTCGCGGTGCAGTTACACGGGGCTGCCTCGGAGTGGGAGCCGAACGCGGACATCTGCGATGCGCTCACCATGGCGGGCGCTGCGGTGATCAAGGTGCCGGTGTACCGATGGGAGCCGCCGGAGGACAACCGGCCGATGGATCAGCTGATCTCGATGATCGTCCACGCCGACGTTGACGCGGTGAGCTTCACCAGTGCTCCCGCGGTCGCTTCGATGTTGCAGCGCGCCAAGGCGCTTGGCTGCGTCGAAGAGCTGCTCGGCGCCCTGCGCGGATCGGTCGCCGCGATCTGCGTCGGGCCGGTGAGCGCGGCGCCGCTGCGACGACTGGGTGTGCCGACCACCCACCCCGACCGCTACCGGCTTGGCGCGCTGGCGCGGTTGATTGCAGACGAAGTTCCCAGCCGCGCCTGCCGTTTCACTGCGGGCGGTCACCAGATCAGCGTGCGCCGGGCAACGGTCGCCGTCGACGGCGATGTCAAGACGATGCCGCCATCGGCGATGGCGCTGCTTCGGCGACTGATGGCCACTCCGGGGATGGTGGTGTCTCGCGAGGAACTTCTCGCGCAATTACCGGGCGGCGGCGGAGACACGCACGCCGTTGACACCGCGATGGCCCGACTGCGGTCGGCACTGGGCGCACCCCGAGCCGTTCAGACCGTCGTCAAACGCGGCTACCGGCTGGCGATCGACCCGGCGAAATGCTGATTCTCACTGCGCACGGCACGCGCAGCGCTGCGGGCGCGGCGACGATCCACACCCTGCGCTCAGCGGTCGCTCGCCGGATCGGGCCGGTGGTCACGTCATTCGTTGACGTGCTCGCGCCGAACCCTGCCGAGGTGCTGGCAGTGGCGCGCGGGCCCGCGGTGGTGGTGCCGGCGTTCCTGGCGTCGGGATATCACGTGCGCACCGATCTACCCGCGGCCGTCGCATCGAGTGGACACGGCGACGTGCTTGTGACTCCCGCGCTGGGTCCCGATCGGGTGCTCGCCACGGTGATGCGCGACCGGCTCTACGAGGTCGGCTGGCGCCGGGGTGACGCGGTCGTGATGGCCGCCGCCGGCTCGTCGGATCGTTGCGCTCAGCGCGAACTGCGCTGGGCAGCAGCGTTGTTGGCCAGGGAGGTCGGGTCCTTCGTGCCGGTCGGTTTCGTGGCAACGGGGGCACCCCGGGTCGCCGACGTGGTGGGCAGGCTGCGTGCCGATGGCCGGCGACGCGTCTTCGTCGCGTCGTATCTGCTGGCGCCGGGGTTGTTTCACTCGCGCCTGGCATCGTGTGGGGCCGATGGGGTGGCGGCACCGCTGGGGACGCATCCGCGCGTGGTGGACCTCGTCGTGGACCGGTTCGTAAATGGTCTTGGACGGGTTGACGGTCGGAGGGCCTCGCCGGCTGCCGTCTCGGCGCGGCGGCGGTCAGAAAACGTGGCGGACGTCGCGTAGCGGTACCGTGCCGTCCACGGCGAGCACGCCCTCGGCGCGCAACAACTCGAGCTGACGTGTGGTCAGGTGCCGCGCAGGCCGGCCCGTCGAACGGATCACCCGGTGCCACGGCAGGTCGGCGGAGTCGGTACGCATGATCCAGCCCACGATACGCGGGCTGGAAAGGCCGGCGGCTGTAGCGATATCACCGTAGGTTGCGACCCTCCCGGGTGGGATCGCCGCGACCAGCCGGCGCACCCGCTCGACGTCCGCACCGGTGACTGACGGCATTCTTTTTGCAGCCGTTCTTATTGCAGCCGTTCCCGCACGGCGGCAGCGGTCTGCGCGGGCCGGGCGAGTGGCACCATGTGGTTGCAATCGAGGTCGATCAGCGTGAAGTCGGGACCGAGGCTGCTCTGCAGCCCTTCGACCAGCGTGTCCGCGACGTAGGGCGGATCGGTTTTGGTGGCGCGCAGCAGCGTTGTCGGGGTTCCACTGCGCGGCACGGCAATCGGGCGAGCGAGCTCGCTCCAGTAGGACATCATCGCGGGCAGGCTCATCCGCCAGCCGACTCGCCCGTTCGGCCACGGGACCAGATGTTCGTCGAGCTCTTCTTCCAGGTCGGCTTCGGGCACCTCAGCCCACGAGCCCGACACCTTGTCGGCGCGTGCCTCGTCGCGATCGGTGTAGTCCGGAGATGCCAGCATCTCCTCGGCGATCTCACGCATGCGGCGGCCGTTAAGGCCTGCCGCCGGGTCGAGAAGCACGACCGCGTCGACCAAGTCCGGCCGCGCGGCAGCGAGTTGCAGAGAGATCGCCCCGCCGAACGAATGGCCCATCACCGTGACAGGCCGTCCGCCCTCGTCATCGAGCAGCGCCGCGAGCGCGTCGACGTTCGCATCGATCGTCCACGGCGCGTCCCACGATGAGCGGCCGTGGCCGATCAAATCCGGCGCCGCGACCGTGACATCGGACAGATGCCGGGTGGCCAAGGTGTTCCAGCGCTTGCCGTGTCCAGTCAACCCGTGGACGGCCAGCACGCGGATCGGCCCCGCGGGGCCGAACCGGTAGATCTGCAGATCGGAGTTCACGCCTTGATCGTGCCAAACCATGCCGGCGGCCCGGGCGGAGCCGTTCGGGACCGATGTTGTCGGACCCTCGTGGTGTCATCACGTCATGGCCGCACCGCAGTTGATCGCCGATCCGGCGGCCCGGGGCTTTATCCGCGTCGTCGGCGGCCCGGGCACCGGTAAGACCGGCCTGCTCATCGAGGCGGCGGCCTCGCGGGTCGCGTCGGGCGTCGATCCGGAATCCGTTCTGTTGCTGTGCCCGACAGCACCGGCGGCGGTCAGGACCCGGCGCGCGCTCAGCTCGGCGCTGGCGTCGCGGTGCGGTCCCGCGATCAGTCGGTAGCCGCTGGTTCGCACGCTGCACTCTTACGCGTTCGCGGTTTTGCGGCTGGCCGCACAGCGCGCCGGGAACCCGCCGCCGCGGTTGATCACCGGCACCGAGCAGGACGGCATCATCCGCGAGCTGCTCGCCGGCGACCTGGCGGACGGGCCATCGGCCACGGTGGCATGGCCTGACTGGCTGCGGCCCGCGCTGGCCACCGACGGCTTCGCCACCGAGCTGCGAGACCTGTTGGCGCGCTGCGCAGAACGCGGCGTCGACGGGCCACGGTTGCAGCGGATGGGCCGGCTGGCGGGCCGGCCGGAATGGATGGCCGCCGGACAGTTCGCGCAGCAGTACGAGCGCGTGATGTTGTTGCGTGCGGCGGCCGGGCGCGCCGCGCTGCAGGCCACGGTTCCAGCGCTCGGGGCCGCTGAGCTCGTCGGCGCAACACTGGAGGCTTTTGCCCTCGACGCGGGACTCTATGCCGCCGAGCGCGATCGCCTCCGGGTGGTGCTGGTCGACGACGCGCAGCATCTCGACCCGCAGGCCGCGCGGCTGGTGCGAGCAATATCGGCCGGCGCCGCGGTCACGGTGGTCGCCGGGGACCCCAATCAGACGGTGTTCGGGTTTCGGGGGGCCGACTGTGCGCTGCTGGGCGACGACAGCGCCGCGCAGAGTGGTCCGGTCGTGACGCTGACGCGGTCGCACCGCTGCGCCCCGACGATCGCTCGCGTGGTCAGCGCGGTGGCCGCCCGCCTGCCCGGCACGTCGCCCGGTCGTGTCATCGACGGCACCGGCGAACCGGGAGGTTCGGTGGCTGTGCGGCTGGCAACATCTGCTCATGCCGAGGCAGCGCTGATCGCCGACGAGCTGCGGCGCGCTCACCTCATCGAGGGGACGCCGTGGTCGCACATGGCGGTGATCGTCCGGTCGCCGATGCGCGCCGCGGCCGTGCTACCGCGCGCGCTTGGGGCGGCAGGGATCCCGGTACGGGCACCGGCGACCGGCGCGGCACCCGTCGACCATCCCGCGGTACGCGCACTGCTGACCGCGCTGGGCGCCGCCGCCGACGGTTTGGACGGCGGCAAGGCGTTGACGTTGATCAGCGGGCCGATCGGGCGCATCGATCCGGTGTCGCTGCGCGGGTTGCGACGCGGTCTGCAGCGGGCCGAAAACGGCGAAGGTGCCAGAAAGTTTCCAGATCTGCTCGTCGACGCTCTGACCGGGAACGGGTCGCGGTGCCCGAGCCCGCACGCTGCCGCTCTGCGCCGAGTGCGCGCAGTCGTCGAGGCGGCGGCGCGACTGGCAGGCGGGGATCCCCGGTATGCCCTGTGGCAGGCGTGGAGTAAGTCGGGGCTGGAACGCCGCTGGCTGCACGCGAGGTCGCGGGGCGGGCCCGCCGCTGCGCAAGCCGATCGTGACCTCGACGCCGTCACCGCGCTGTTCGACATCGCCGATGATTATGTCGCGCACACCTCGGGCGCCACTGTCCGCGGCCTCATCGAGGCTGTCAGCAACCGGAAACTGCCCCCGCCCGATCGGGCACCCCTGACCGAACCGGACACTGTCGCGCTGGTCAGCGCGCACGCCGCACTCGGCAGGGAATGGGACCTTGTTGTCATTGCCGGCCTGCAGGAAGGGCTGTGGCCCAACACCGTTCCCCGCGGCGGAGTGCTCGCCACCCAGCGACTCATCGACGTCCTCGACGGTGTCGTCGACACAGTTTCGCAACGGGCACCCGTGCTTGCCGACGAGCGCCGGCTGCTCGTCGCCGCACTGGGCCGGGCGCGTCGCAGGGTGTTGATCACCGCCGTGGACAGCGACGCCGACGACGCGGCGGTTCCATCGGTGTTCGTCGACGAACTCAGGCAGTTCTGCGACGACGGGGCCGACGGCGCGCCGACCACCGCGCCGCGGGTGCTGGCGCCCACCGCACTCGTCGGTCGACTGCGGGCCGTGGTATGCGCACCCGAAAACGCTGTCGACGACCGCCTGCGCCGCTGTGCAGCAACCCAATTGGCGAGGCTGGCGGCCGCCGGGATGCCTGGCGCCGACCCGGCGTCCTGGTATGGGATGACCGCCGTCAGCACAGATCTGCCACTTACGGGCCACGCACCCGTCACTTTGTCGCCGTCGACGCTGGCCACGATCTCGGAGTGCCCACTGCGGTGGCTGCTCGAGCGCCACGGCGGTGACGACGGGCGCGGCATTCGCTCGGTGCTCGGCTCGGTGCTGCACACACTGATCGCCGGCGAGGACACCACCGAGACCCAGCTAGTCGAGCAGCTCGAGAAGATCTGGGGCGAGCTGCCTTTCGAGGCAGGTTGGTATTCGCGCAACGAGCTTTGCAGGCACCGCGCCATGCTGTCCGCGTTCTGCCAGTGGCGTGCCCAGACCCGCCATGAACTCACCGAAGTCGGAACCGAAGTCGAGGTTGACGGCCTGTTGACCAGTTCGTCTTCCAACACGCCCGACGTACGGATCCGCGGCCGCATCGACCGGCTGGAACGAGACGTCGCCGGCCGCCTGGTGGTGGTCGACGTCAAGACCGCAAAGCACCCGGTCAGCAAGGACGATGCCCAGCGCCATGCGCAGCTGGCGATGTATCAGCTCGCGGTGGCCGCCGGTCTTGTTCCCGTCGGCACCCAGCCCGGTGGCGGGCGGCTCGTCTACCTCGGTAACCCGGGCGTCGCCGAACGGGAGCAGGACGCGTTGACGCCCGACGCCGAACGCAACTGGCGCCAGGCGGTGCACCACGCCGCAGACGCCACGGGCGGTCCAACGTTCCTGGCCCGCGTCAACGAGGGCTGTGGCCATTGCCCGGTCCGGTCCAGCTGTCCGGCGCGGGAGCTGCGATCGTGACCGTCCGCTACGGCCCCGCCGAACTCGCCGACGCGCTGGGTCTTCCGGTCCCCACCGAGGAACAGGCCGCGGTGATCGCTGCGCCACCGGGCCCGCTGGTCGTGATCGCCGGCGCGGGTGCCGGCAAAACCGAGACGATGGCCGCGCGGGTGGTGTGGCTGGTGGCCAACGGTTACGCCGACCCGGGACAGGTGCTGGG
>JAFAWC010000688.1 GCA_019242135.1 Mycobacteriaceae bacterium
GGCCGTCATGCTGGCGCTGCTGCTGGGATCCACGGTGGTGCTGCGGTTCGCCTATCATTATCCGGGCATGGGCTGGGTGGATGCGCTGTATTTCTCCACCGAGACCTTCTCCACGGTCGGCTATGGCGACTTCACCTTCATCGATCAGCCGGCCTGGCTACGGCTGTGGGACGTCGCGATGATGTTTGCCGGCGTCGTGACGATCGCGATCCTAGTGGCTTTCATCGCCGACCTGCTGCTGTCCCGCCGGTTCGCGAGCTCCGCCGGACTGCGCAAGGTCCGCCACCTGCACAACCACATCGTGGTGGTCGGGCTCGGCTCCTTCGGGATCCGCGTCGTCGGTGACCTCTACGCCGCGGGCTATGACGTCGCGGTCATCGAGCGCGACGACAACAACCGCTTCCTGTCCACCGCGGCCGACCTCGACGTTCCGGTGATCTTCGGCGACGCCACGCTGCGCCAGACGCTGGAATCGGCGCGTGTCGACGTGGCCCGGGCGGTGGCCGTGCTGACCCAGGACGACATGGTCAACATCGAGACCGGCATCGTGCTGCGGGAGATGCTGGGGCGACGCACGATGCCGGAGGTCTACCGGCCGGACCTTCCGATCGTGCTGCGCGTCTACGACCAGGAGCTGGGTGAGGCCGTCGCGCACCGGTTCGAGTTCGCGTACGTGCGCTCCACCGTCGAACTCGCCACACCGTGGTTCATCGGCGCCGCGATGGGCCTGCAGGTGCTCACCACGTTCTCGGTCGGGCAGCGCTCCTTCATGGTCGGCGCCGTCCGGATCGAGCCGGGTAGCGAACTCGACGGTATCCGGATGTTCGAGATGTCGACGCAGACAAGGGTGTTCGCGATCACCCGCGACGACGCCCCGGTCAAGCTGCAGCCGCGCCGCGACGCGCGGCTGGCCGCCGGTGACACCGCCTACATCGTCGGTCCGTACCGGGAACTGCTGAACATGCTGCGCAAGGGCCAGCCTGCGCAGCAGTCGCTGACGCGCGATGGGCGCTCCGAGCCCGAGGGACCTGTCAGCTCAGCGAAGACAGGTTGAACACCGCGGGACGTCAGTCTCGCGGGGGGCTGATCCCGAGCACCCGCATCGCGTTTTCCTTGAAGATCAACGGCAGCGCAGACGGGTCGATGTCGAGGGTGTCGAAGTCACGACGCCAGCGGTCGGCGTCGATGAACGGAAAGTCGGTGCCGAACAGCACCTTGGTTCTCAGCTGGCGGGTGGCCGCGCGCACCAGCTGCGGGGGAAAATACTTCGGCGACCATCCGGACAGGTCGAGGTAGACGTTGGACTTGTGACCCGCGATCGCGATCTGCGAATCCACCCACGGGACTGCCGGATGGGCCATCACGATCGTCAGCTCCGGAAAGTCGGCGGCGACGTCGTCGAGCAGCATCGGATCCGAGTAGCGCAGCTTGATCCCGTAGCCACCGGGCAGGCCCGCACCCAGGCCGGTCTGCCCGGTGTGAAACAGCGCCGGAACCCCGGTTCGGGCGATCTCGGCGTAGATCGGATAGAACCGGCGATCGTTGGGTTCGAACGCCTGCATGCTCGGGTGGAACTTGAAACCCTTCACGCCGTAGTCGTCAACCAGGCTCCGCACCCGGCGGACCGCGCGATGAGCGGCCCACGGATCGACGGTGCCGAACGGAAGCAGGATGTCGTTGTTGCGGGCGGCACCCTCGACCATGTCCTCGACGGAATTGGGGGGATGCCCGGTGGCCGAGGTGGCGTCGATGGTGAACACCACCGCCGCGATGTTGCGCTCCCGGTAGTGCGCGGCCAGTGCGTCGACGGTGAACGTGCGGTCGGGGCCGAGCTTGAAGTACCGCTGGGTCGCGGCGCTGAGCGCGTTGTCGGTGGACCGGTGCCCGTGACCGTCGATCTCGACGTGGGTGTGTATATCGATCGCGTCAACACGCTCGAAATCGATGCCGTACTCGTACTTTTGAGCCATTGCCGAATTATCCCCGCGAATGTAGCGGCGGGGATCGGTTCGCTCACGATTCGCCGCCGTGGCGGTGCGCTCGGCGCCAGGCCGCAAACACCGTCTTGAACTTATTCAGCGATTCGCGGATGTCGCCCTTGAGCGCACCGGCGACGAGCACGCTGATCGGGCCGAACAGCGCCGGACCACCCAGGTGCACGTCGAAGGTGACGGTCGAACCGTCGGCGCT
>JAFAWC010000146.1 GCA_019242135.1 Mycobacteriaceae bacterium
TCGCCGACGTCGTCGCGGTGCTCGGCCACGACCTGCTCGCCGCGCTCGCCGTCCACCCCGATGCCGACCTGAGCTCGACCGCCGCCCAGGCCGTCGCGGACGCGCTGGCCGCCCTCGAACAGCGGTGACGACGCCGTGGCCGTCAGGCCACGGCGTCAGTGAAGGTCTAGGACAGGCGCTCGACGATCATGGCCATGCCCTGGCCGCCGCCGACGCACATGGTCTCGAGGCCGAACGTCTTGTCATAGGTCTGCAAGTTGTTCAGCAGGGTGGCGGTGATGCGCGCGCCGGTCATCCCGAATGGATGACCGAGCGCGATCGCCCCTCCGGAGACGTTCAACGCGTCTTCGTCGATGCCCAGTTCCCGCGCCGAGCCGAGCACCTGTACGGCGAACGCCTCGTTGATCTCGAACAGGTCAATGTCGCTGATCGACATGCCCGCGTTGGCCAGCGCCTTGCGCGTCGCCTCAATCGGCCCGAGCCCCATGATCTCCGGCGACAGCCCGCTCACCCCGGTGGCCACGATGCGGGCCAGCGGTGTCAAGCCCAACTCCTGCGCTTTCTGATCGGACGTGATCACTACGGCCGCCGCGCCGTCGTTCAGCGGACACGCGTTGCCGGCCGTCACCGTGCCGTTCGGCCGGAACACCGGCTTGAGCTGGCTCACCTTCTCGTACGTCGTGCCGGGCCGCGGCCCGTCGTCGGTGCTGACCGTCGATCCATCGGGCAATGTGACCGGCACGATTTCTCGCTCGAAAAAGCCGTTGGCGATGGCCTGCTCGGCCCGGTTCTGGCTGCGCACACCCCAGTGGTCCTGATCCTCGCGGCTGATACCGGTAAGCAACACAACGTTTTCCGCGGTCTGGCCCATTGCGATGTAGACATCCGGCAGCCCGCCGTCCTCGCGCGGGTCGTGCCATGCATCCGCGCCGGCGGCAGCCTGCGCGGTGCGCTCCTGCGCGTCCGCGAACCGCGGGTTGTGCGTGTCCGGCCAACCGTCCGATGTGCCTCTTCCGAACCGTGAAACGGTCTCCACCCCCGCCGAGACGAACGCGTCGCCCTCACCGGCCTTGATGGCATGGAACGCCATGCGGGTGGTCTGAAGCGATGAGGAGCAGTACCGGTTGACTGTGGTGCCCGGCAGGAAGTCATAGCCGAGCTCGACGGCCACCGCGCGGCCGATGTTGAACCCCGCCTCTCCGCCTGGCTGGCCGCATCCCATGATCAGGTCGTCCAGGTGATGCGGGTCGAGCGCGGGCACCTTATCGAGTGCGGCGCGCACCATCTGCGTCGCGAGGTCGTCGGGACGGATGTCGACCAGAGACCCCTTGGCAGCGCGCCCGATCGGCGATCGCGCGGTCGAGACGATGACGGCTTCGGGCATGACGCCTCCCCAGTGACGGAACTACTTCGACGACGGACCTAAAGCAGAACCTATCCCGTCAGTTCGCGGGTACCACGACCGGTGCCGGAACCCCCGTCTTCCGGCCCCACAACCGGGCTAACCGTCGCAGCCGGTTTCTGATCGTCCTCGCGTCGGCGGCGCGCGACACCCACGGCAGTTGCGGTACCGGACCGCCGGTCCATTCGCCGAGCGCGTTGCACAGGGCAGGGAACAGTTGTTTGGCGGCAAGCGCATAACCGGCCGCGGACGGGTGAAACTGGTCTTCGGAGAACAGCAGCTCAGGGGCGTGCAGGAACTCGGGGGCGAGCAGGTCTGCCAAGGGCACCGGGATCCCGCCGGCATTACGAACCACGGCGGCCTGGGCGCGTGCCAAGCGCAACCCTCGGGTTCGCGCGGTCCATCGCAGCGGTTGGGGGATGGCGGTGATCACGCCGAAGTCCGGGCACGTGCCGACCACGACCACCGCGCCACTCTGCCGCAGCCGGCGCACCGCAGCGCCGAGCCGGCGCGCCGACGGACCGACGCCGTTGAGTGCGGTGATGTCATTGGCGCCGACCATGATGACCGCGGCGTCCGGGGCTGGTCCCGCGACGAACATCGCGTCGACCTGGCCGGACAAGCCCTTCGACGTCGCACCGGATATCGCCTTGGTGCTCAATCGGATTCGTTTGCCGGTCTCCTCGGCGAGCCCGCGAGCCAGTAGCACGCCCGGTACCTGGTCGGCGGACCCACAGCCCAAACCGGTTGCGGTGGAGTCCCCGAAAATCATCAGGTGCAAATCGAACGGCATGCCGCGCAGCCAGCGCTGCGCCGGCCCACCGCCGGGGGTGTAGACCCCGTCGGCCCGCGGCGGCGCCTCCCATGTTCTCGGAATGACACGTCGCGTCCGATCGGCCTGCCCGCTCAAGAAGTTTCGGGCGCCGACGTAGGCGCCGCCGGAGGATGCCAGCACGCCCACGGCCGCCAGTGCAATGGTCGACCGCCGCGGTCCGCGCATGCCCACGCCGCAAGTCTAGGTGCGGGCTTAGCGGGAAAGCCCTGGAAACTCAGGGCGGTCACAGACAAATATCAGATCCGGCATCAAAACACGGTGTTTGATTGTTGAACAGATCGAAGATGTCAAGCTAAGTTACCGGGAATTGGCGTTCGGACCCGTCGGCCCGGCCCTACAACGGCGTAGGAGTGTGAAATGACCGCAGCTACGAAGGTCTCGGGTTCTCCTCGCGCACACGTCGGCGCAGCTAAAGCGCTCAAAGCACGTAGATATCCGGTCAGCGACGGCGCGCCCGTAGAGGTGGTGGAAGACGGTCCTAGTATCGCCGGGCGCCTGGCGTGGCTGGGTGCCCGGCTAACAATTCGACCGACACTGACAATCGGCAGCCACCTCCCATTTGTGCCGTGGCCGTGGGGTCTCATCGATTTCGCGTCGCGCGCAATGATGCCCGTTCCCGGCACGGTCCGTGCGACGATCAAGTTGCCGAATTGCACGGCGCAGCTGGTTCGCGCCAAGGGGGTGCTGCCCGCCGACGGCACGCGACGCGTTGTGCTGTACATGCACGGTGGCGCGTTCTTGACCTGCGGCGCGAACTCCCATGGCCGCCTGACCACGATGATCTCGCATTACGCCGACTCGCCGGTGTTGGTGCTCAACTACCGGATGATCCCGCGGCACTCGATCGGCGAGGCGACCGACGATTGCTACGACGGGTACCAGTGGCTGCGCGAACTCGGATACCAGCCGGATCAGATTGTGCTTGCCGGAGATTCGGCGGGCGGCTACCTGGCGCTGGCGCTGGCTGAGCGGTTGCTCGCCGAGGGAGAGGAACCAGCGGCGATGGTGTCGCTGTCGCCGCTGATGCAGTTGGACGTGGAGCCGAAGAAGGCGCACCCGAACATCCGAACCGATGCGATGTTCCCGCCCAAGGCTTTTGACGCATTGGTGGCCCTCGTCGCGCGGTCAGCCGCGCGGCGCTTGATCGACGGCGAGCCCGAGCCGGTCTACGAGCCGTTGGATCACATCGAG
The DNA here is from genome assembly GCA_019242135.1 of Mycobacteriaceae bacterium. Classification (GTDB taxonomy): domain Bacteria; phylum Actinomycetota; class Actinomycetes; order Mycobacteriales; family Mycobacteriaceae; genus Mycobacterium. The sequence goes on from JAFAWC010000146.1 coordinate 3,429, forward strand.
CCGGGGCTGCCCCGCACGCTGATCCACGTATCGGGTTCGGAGGTGCTGCTGTACGACGCCCGGCTGGCCGCCCGGCGGCTGGCCGCTGCAGGGGTGCCCGCCGAACTGCGTGTCTGGCCCGGGCAGATGCACGTCTTCCAGCTGTGGGCGCCGTTGGTGCCTGAGGCGGTGCGGTCGCTGCGCCAGATCGGGGATTACATCCGCGAAGCCACCGGCTGACGTCGACCGGCTCGGTCAGCCGCCATCGGCGGCTGCGATCATGGACCCATGCGGATTGCCCGGCACATCAGCGAGCTGATCGGCAACACCCCTCTTGTCGAGCTGAGTTCGGTCGTCCCGGAGGGTGCCGGCCGCGTGGTGGCGAAGGTCGAGTACCTCAACCCGGGCGGCAGCGTGAAGGATCGGATCGCCGTCAAGATGATCGACGCTGCCGAGGCGGCCGGCGAGTTGCGTCCGGGCGGAACGATTGTGGAGCCGACATCCGGTAATACGGGTGTCGGGCTGGCCCTGGTCGCCCAGCAGCGGGGCTATAGATGCGTCTTCGTGTGTCCCGACAAGGTCAGCGAGGATAAGCAGAACGTGCTGCGTGCATACGGCGCCGAGGTCGTCGTCTGCCCCACGGCTGTGCCGCCCGCCCATCCCGACAGCTACTACAGCGTCTCCGACCGCCTGGTAGCGGAGATCGACGGCGCGTGGAAACCGGACCAGTACTCCAATCCCAACGGCCCGGCCAGCCACTACGAGACCACGGGCCCGGAGGTCTGGGCCGATACGGAAGGTATGGTCACTCATTTCGTCGCGGGTGTGGGAACCGGCGGCACGATCACCGGCGCAGGTCGCTTTCTCAAAGACATCTCGGTCGATAGACCTCAGGGGCGCGTGCGCGTCATCGGCGCCGACCCGGAGGGCTCGGTGTACTCGGGTGGCTCGGGCCGGCCCTACCTCGTTGAGGGAGTCGGCGAGGATTTCTGGCCGGCCGCCTATGACCCCACCGTGCCGGACGAGATCATCGCGGTGTCCGACGCCGACTCATTCGAGATGACGAGACGGCTGGCCCGTGAAGAGGGCCTCCTCGTGGGTGGTTCGTGCGGCATGGCTGTGGTGGCTGCCCTGAACGTGGCCGAGCGGGCCGGGTCGGATTCTCTCGTTGTGGTGCTGCTCCCCGACGGCGGGCGTGGCTACATGTCGAAGATCTTCAACGACGATTGGATGTCGTCCTACGGGTTCCTGCGCACGCGACTCGACGGCTCGATAGCCCAGCCGACGGTCGCAGATGTGCTGCGCGGCAAGTCGGGTGCGTTGCCGGATCTGGTTCACACCCATCCATCTGAGACCATTCGCGACGCGATTGGCATTCTGCGCGAGTACGGAGTGTCCCAGATGCCGGTCGTGGGTGCCGAACCGCCGGTGATGGCAGGAGAAGTCGCGGGCAGCGTGTCAGAACGCGAACTCCTGTCCGCCGTGTTCGAGGGCCGTGCAAAACTCGCGGACGCGGTGGCGCAGCACATGAGCGCACCGATGCCGATGATCGGCGCGGGCGAGGTTGTCGGGACTGCCGCGAAGATGCTGCGGGAGTGCGACGCTCTGATGGTCGTCGAGGATGGCAAGCCGGTGGGAGTGATCACCCGGCAGGATTTGCTCGGCTTCATGTCGGGCAGTTCGTTCCGGGGGTGAGTTCTGCGGGTTTTTCGTTGCACCCTGCAGGCGCGACTTCTCAGGTAGGGTAAGCACCGCTTTGCCCGGCTGATCGCATCGAGAGGAAGGCGCCAATGACCGAACAACCGCCGTCCGGGCCGCCGCCTGGAAGCTCTCCGCCGCCACCTCCCGGTGGTTACCCACCGCCACCGCCGCCTTCCGGTGGCGCTTACCCGCCCCCGCACGGTGAGGTCGCCGGAAGGGGGACCGGCACCAACGGAATGGCGATCGCGTCGCTGGTTTGTTCGGTGATTGGAGTGGCGTGCGGCATTGGGTCGATTGTCGG
>JAFAWC010000170.1 GCA_019242135.1 Mycobacteriaceae bacterium
CCTCAACAAGGCCGCCGATGCGGGACGTCCGTGGTGGGAATGGGCCGCCACGCACGAGCGCGCGTTCAGTGCCGCCTACGACGCGTTGGGCGTGTTGCCACCATCGGCCGAACCGCGGGCCACCGGCCACATCACGCAGATCGTCGAGCTGATCGAGCGCCTGATGGACCACGGCTATGCCTACCCCGGCGCTGGAGACGTGTACTTCGACGTTCTGCGTTGCGCCGACTACGGCAAACTGTCCGGTCACAAGATCGAGGATGTGCATCAAGGCGAGGGTGTGGGCGCGGGCAAGCGCGACCAGCGCGACTTCACCTTGTGGAAGGGTGCCAAACCGGGCGAGCCGTCCTGGCCCACTCCGTGGGGGCGCGGTCGGCCCGGCTGGCACTCCGAATGCGTGGCGATGGCCCACGAGTATCTCGGCTCGGAGTTCGACATCCACTGTGGCGGAATGGATTTGGTGTTTCCTCACCACGAGAACGAGATCGCACAAGCACGCGCCGCCGGTGACCGGTTCGCGCGGTACTGGCTGCACAACGGGTGGGTGACGATGGGCGGCGAGAAGATGAGCAAGTCGCTCGGCAACGTCCTTTCCATACCTGCGGTGTTGCAACGTGTTCGGCCCGTCGAGTTGCGTTATTACCTCGGCAGCGCGCATTACCGTTCGATGCTCGAATTTTCCGAGACGGCGTTGCAGGACGCCGTCAAGGCCTACGCCGGCATCGAGGACTTCCTGCACCGTGTGCGGGCGCGGGTGGGAGCCGTCCTGCCCGGCCAGCCCACGGCGCGGTTCGCCGCCGCACTCGACGACGACCTGTCGGTTCCGATCGCGCTGGCGGAGATCCACAGCTCCCGCGCCGATGGCAACCGCGCGCTCGAATCCGGCGACCACGACTCCGCACTGGCTCACGCCGGCGAAATCCGGGCGATGACTGCCATTTTGGGGTGCGACCCGCTCGACGACCGCTGGGAGACCCGAGACGAGACGTCCGCGGCGCTGGCCGCGGTGGATGTGCTCGTGCACGCCGAGCTCGAACGCCGCGAGTCGGCGCGCGCGCAGCGGGACTGGTCCCTGGCAGATGATATTCGTGACCGGTTGAAGAAGGCCGGCATCGAGGTCACCGACACTGCCGACGGACCGCAGTGGTCGCTCACCGACGGTGACAAGAAGTAGATGGCCGGTAATTCCCGGCGTCGTGGCGCGGTCCGCAAGCCCGGCACCAAGAAAGGCCCGACGGTGGGCTCGGGCGGCAACCGCCGCCGCGGTTTGGAGGGCCGTGGCGCCACTCCGCCCGCGCACATGCGGCCTAACCACCCGGCTGCGAAACTCGCTGCCGCCAAGAAGAAAGCGCGGCAATCGGCAAAGAGGTCCGATGAGACGGAGATTGTCCTCGGACGCAACCCGGTGGTCGAATGTCTGCGTGCCGGCGTTCCCGCGAGCGCACTGTACGTCGCGTTAGGCGCCGATGCCGATGAGCGGCTGACGGAATCTGTGCGCCGCGCAGCTGATTCCGGCATTCCGATAGTCGAGGTGCCCCGCACCGACCTGGATCGGCTCAGCGCTAACGGGTTACACCAGGGCATCGCGCTGCAAGTGCCGCCGTATCAGTACACCCACCCCGACGATCTGCTCACCGCGGCCCGCGACGATTTTGCGCCGGTATTGATCGTGGCCCTCGACAACATCACCGACCCACGCAACCTCGGCGCGATCGTCCGTTCGGTGTCGGCGTTCGGTGGTCACGGGGTCCTGATACCGCAGCGTCGAAGCGCTGCTGTCACCGCGGTTGCATGGCGGACCAGCGCCGGCGCAGCCGCCCGCGTCCCCGTGGCGCGTGCCACGAATCTCAGTCGCACGTTGAGGGACTGGGCCGCCGCCGGATTGCAGGTGGTCGGTCTGGACGCCGCCGGTGACACTCCCACCGATGAGCTCGACGCCACCGGCGATCTGGTGCTGGTGGTTGGCTCGGAGGGCAAGGGCTTGTCGCGGCTGGTGCGTGAACATTGCGATGCCGTCGTGTCGATCCCGATGGCCGGTCCGACCGAATCGTTGAATGCCGCTGTCGCCGCGGGTGTGGTGCTCGCCGAGGTCTCCAGGCAGCGCAGACGCTGACTCGATAAATGCTGCTGCTCGCGGGCCGTGGAAGAATCGGCTACGTCCCCAACAGCCGGATACTCACCCACAGTGCGACGACAGCGACCACCATTGTCAGCGGCACGGTGCAAGCCCCGAGGCGGCTGAACCGGGCAGCGCCGTCGTCGGCATCGTTGTCGTGCAGAACGTTTCGCCATAACAAGTTGGCCAGCGAGCCGACGTAGGTGAGATTGGAGCCGACGTTCACCCCGATGAGAATCGCAAGCACCGCCGCCGCGCCGCCCGACCCGGCCAAATGCAACAGCAGAAGCACGGCAGGCAGGTTGTTCACCAGGTTGGCCAGCACGGCCGCAATCAGCGCAAGCAGCATAAGCGCCCCGAGACCGTCGCCGCGCGGCAGCAGGTCTCGGGTCGCCGCGTCGAGCCCGTTGACCATCGCGGCCCGGACCACGACGCCAAGCGCCAGCACGAACGCGAGAAACCAGATGTTCACCGCCCGAACGACCGTCCGCACCGTGCCGCGCCGCCGCGCTACCCCCCGCACCGCTAACACCACCGCACCCGCGCACGCCGCCCACGCCGGCGGGATGCCTACGAATGAGGTGACTGCGAACCCGGCCAGCGTGAGCCCCAGCACGGCGAACGCGAACACCGGGACCCCCGCGGGTGCGGGTGCATCGTCGATACCGGCGTTCGCGGCCAGATCGGCGGCGAAGAAGCGGCGGAACACCGCGTACTCCGCGGCGATCGCAACCACCCAGGGCGCTGCCATCAGCGCCGCGAAGCGGGTGAACGACAACTGGGCGCTCCCGAGCGCCAGCAGATTCGTCAGGTTCGACACCGGCAGTAGCAGCGATGCGGTGTTGGCCAGGTGTGCGCTCGCATAGGAGTGTGGCCTGGTCGGCAGCCGCAGTGTCCGGGCGGTCGCCAGCACGACGGGAGTAAGCAGGACGACGGTCGCGTCGAGGCTGAGAACGGCGGTGGTGACCGACGCGACGACGAACACATGCCGCAGCAGTCGCGTCGGCTGGCCGGCACTACCACGCGCCATCAAGTCGCCCGCCGCCCGGAACACTCCCTCGTCGTCGCAGAGCTGGGCCAGCACCAGCACCGCCGCAAGGAAGCCCACCACGGGCAGCAGCCGGGACACTTCGTCGACGGCGTCAGCCAGCGGCAGCGCACCGATCGCGATCAAACCCGCCGCGGCGGGCACCGCCGCGGCGGCTTCCGGCCAGCCCTTCGGCCGCAACACCGCGAAAGCCAGCACGACGGCCAGCATCGCCAACGAGGCGATCAGCAAGACGTCGAATCAGCGGTAGATTTCAGGCCCAAGGGTTTTCGGTCTCCCACACCGTCGGCATGTGCAGCGGTATACCGTCGTCGGCGGCCAGCCGTCCGAGCACACGCACCGAGGCGTCCAAGTCGTCACCCGCGTAGGGCAGTGCCCGCAGCGGCTCCGTCAGCGGACGGAAGAAATCGTCCCAGTGAATAAGGACAACCCGGCGCGCGCCGACGGACCGCACCACCTGGTCCCAGTAGTCGACGATGTACTGCTCGGGTTGCAGCCCGAGTTGGCCCACCCCGAGATAGACCACCTCGGCCTGTTGACCATCCAGCGCTCCTTCGACGAAGCCCGCGCTGCCCTGGATCAGCATGCGGTGGCCGGTTTTCACGTGGTGGATCAGCACCGACCACGCCTCGCCGCACTTGTACACCGACACCTTCGCCGGCGGGGTGATCGGCTCGGTGATGACGCCCGGATACCGGTCGGGCGGAGCGTGATTGGACTCGGTCAACGTGACCTCGTACCCGCCGAACGTCATGGGCTCGCCCGACGTCGCCACCGCGATGCGGTCTTCGGGGAGCCCGTGCCCACGGCCGACGTTGGCGGCGGATTCGCCGCCAACGAGCGTGGCGCCTGTGCGCCCGGCAACCACTGCGGAATCCAGCGCATGGTCGTAGTGGGTGTGCACCGGGATCACCGCGTCGAGGGTGCGCACGCGGGCGCGTTCCAGACAGCCGATGATCCGCTCCAGCGATGGCTCGATGCGTCCCAGCGCGATCGCGGACAGGCTTGGACGGGAAAAGAAGCCATCGGTCAGCAGCGCCGAAGTCCCGTCGCTGATCAGCAGTGTGGCAACGCCCAGCCACGTCACGGTGAGCGGCGAGCCCGCCTCCGCGGCCGGCACATCGAATCGCTCGGCGAAGTCCGCCAGGGATGGGCGGCCGAGCTTGAGGCGCATCTGTTCAGCCTACTTCGGTTGGCTGCGCGGATAACCGGTCAGATAATCAGCCGGCTGGTGCCAGCATCTCCTTCCATCCGTCGTCTCCTGTAGTGGTCGAATCCTTGATGCTGTAGCGCGACCCGTCGGGGGCTACCACCTCACCGCTTTGCGGGTTGTAGATGGCCACCGGTCCCGCCGGGGCGAGCGGAGCGACGGGAGGTATCGGAGTGTAGTGGCACGGGTTGGGCTGCTGCCCGCTGCAGGTCGCCGTACCCTGCCCGGGTGTCGACAGCTGGTCACTGACCGGCGGCGGCGAGCCCTTCGGCGGCAACAACCGGATGCAAATTGTCGCGGAAATCGCTGGCAATGGCCGTGGTCGAATCCACCAGCCGCTGCAACGCCGGACCCAACCCGCCCACCGACTGGGCCGCCTCCGATAACAACGTGTCGATCTTGTCCTTGGGCAACACCGCCAACCCCCGGTTGGCCGCATCCAGCGCCGGACCCACCTCACTGGGCACCGTGCCCAGCGCCGGGATCGTCTGCCCGTCAGCCAGATACTGGTTGAGCACCTGCCCCGGCGGCGTCACCAAATCCAC
>JAFAWC010000265.1 GCA_019242135.1 Mycobacteriaceae bacterium
GCGCTTGCGCGAAGAGCAGAGGGCCGGCGATGAGCGCTTGCGCGAAGAGCAGAGGGCCGGCGATGAGCGCTTGCGCGAAGAGCAGACGGCACGGCGATGAGCAAGGCTGACGAGACCCGCACATTCCTGATTTCGGTTGCCGCCGAGCTGGCCGGAATGCATGCTCAGACGCTGCGCACCTACGACCGGCTCGGGCTGGTCACGCCGCGGCGCACGAGCGGCGGTGGGCGGCGCTATTCAGAACGCGACGTCGACCTTCTGCGCGAGGTGCAGCGGCTGTCGCAGGACGAGGGTGTCAATCTGGCCGGGATCAAGCGGATCATCGAGCTGACCAACCAGGTCGAGGCGCTGCAGTCGCGGCTGCGTGAGCTGGCCAAGGAGGTCGAGCAGCTTCGCGCCAACCAGCGCCGCGACGTCGCCGTGGTGCCGAAGTCCACCGCGTTGGTGGTGTGGGAGCCGCGGGACCGGCGCCGGCCGCGGCGCAGTTAGTCAGCCGCCAACGTGGATGGAGAACGTCGCGGTGACCGGCTCACCTTCGGTCGCGACGCGATAGGTGCCGCGGCGGAGCGAATCGGTGGGTGCGCACATCGGCTCGAAGCAGACCACCTCGTCGTCGCTGGGCGAGAACACCTGCGCCGCGCTGTATCCCTCGTCGAAGTGCACCTCGATGCGCCGGTCGCCGCCGGCGATCGCGAACACCGAGCCGGGCTTCACCTCGTCGTAGCTCTCGTCGAAGTACCTGTCGCCCAACACCTCCGTGGACGCGGCGTGGTCCTCCGTTTCCCCGGTGGGAATCATCCACGCGTTAACGGGGCAGTACCGCATGGCGGGCAGCTCCATCTGCCACTCGGCGCGCGGCACGTCCGGGATCCGCAGATACGGGTGGTAGCCGAAACACAACGGCACGTCCGCACGGGTGGTCGGGGTCACCGTAGTCTTCACGGTCAGCACCCGGTCGGCGAGCGTGACGTCCATCGTCAGCAGGTGCGGAAACGGGAAGCTGACCAACAGCCGCGGGGTGCCGCCGTAGTCCAGCTCCGCGGTGAACCGATTCTGCGACTGCTCCGTGACCTCCCAGCCCTCGTAGGCGGCGAGGATGCCGTGGATCACCACGCCGTGCTGGTCGGTGCGCACCCCGCCGATGCCCGGCGTCAGCGTGACCGCCGCCTTGTCGACACCGTAGGTATTGGCGCTCAAGCGATTTGCCCACGGATACAGAATCGGGATCCCCATCGTCTTGCCCGTGGTCATGTACGCGTGCAGCCCGCGGCGCTGGCCGAGCAGCTCGACCCCGTCGTCTGACAACGACGTGCCGATCATGCCGGCACGCGGTACGTAGGACGCGGTCAGCGACGAGGACGGATCTCGGAGCGTGACGGTCTCTAAGTCGGCCATCGTCGGATTGTGCCACAGGACTTTGATGTTGCTGGGCCCGCTGTGTCGATTCCGGGTTCCCGGGCCAGCGGCCGGTCAACTTCCCAGCGGGTCGTGCTGGATACGTTCGCTGGGAGCGCCTTTGGCGATCAGCGCCGCCTTGGTGTTCTCGATCATCTGTGGGCTGCCGCTGATAAGTATCTGGCGGTCGCCCCAGCCGCCGTACTTCGTCACCACCTCGGGCAGCCGGCCGGTCTGGCGCACGTGCAGGCCGCGTGGCGGGTGGACATCGGGGTAGTCGGCTGCCCAGGGGGGATCGCGGCGGTACTCCGACACCGGCGACACCGACAGCCACGGACTATGAGCGGCGATGTTCCACAGTGTCAGCAGGTCGTAGAGCTCGCACGGGTAGCGAGCGCCGAAAAACAGGTGCACGCGTGGGTTATCGGCGAAGCGGGCCAGGTCCATGATCAGCGCGCGCAGCGGCGCCAACCCGGTACTGCCCGCCACCATCAGCACGTCGCCGCCCGCGCGATCGACCTCCATCCCGCCGTGCGGGGCGGACAGCCGCCACCGGTGTCCGACGGAGGTCTCGCCGACGATCGCGGTACTGATCATCCCGCCGGTGACCGCGCGGACGTGGAATTCGATCGCGCCGCCCGGGTCGGACGGGATCGCCGGACTGAGGTAGCGCCACCGGCGCGGACACTGCGGGACCTGGACGTTGACGTACTGGCCCGGGAGGTAGTCCATCGGCCGGTCCAACTGGAGCCGCACCACCGCGATGTCGCGCGACACCCGGTTGTGTTCGATGACCGTGCCGTCCCACCACGCCGGGCCGGCCTCGGCGTCTGCGGCGCCGCTCATCAGACCGGTGATCAACGCCACCGCATCGGTGGCCGCCTCGTCGAGTGCGTCGTCCCAGCGGTCGATGAGGTGAGTCCGGAAGCTGGTGTGCAGCGCGCTGCGCAGCGTCGTGTAATGCTCTTCCCGCACACCGTATTTGCGGTGATCGCGGCCGAGCTGCGCCAAAAACGCTACTGGTTCCTCGGTGCGCTGCGCGATGAGCTCGCCGAGCACCCACCAGAGCACGTGGGCGAACGCAGCACGCTGGTCGACCATGTCAGGGGGAAACAGGTCGCGGATGGCCGGGTCGATCTCGAACCAGCGGCTGTAGAACCGGTGGATCACGTCATTGTCAGGGGACTGGGGATCGATCGCCGCGCGAAGTACGCGCA
>JAFAWC010000372.1 GCA_019242135.1 Mycobacteriaceae bacterium
TGGGCCCTCGCGATCATCGGCATCCTGATCACCCGGAGCAAGGCGCGACGCGCACTGACGCCGGCACAACTGCGTTACCTGTTGGAAGGGTTCGACCCGCCACACCGATGAGCGCTCGCGCGAAGAGAAAAAGATCGCGATGAGCGCTCGCGCGAAGAGAAAAAGATCGCGATGAGCGCACGCACGTACAGACTCGTCAGCGCTTGCGCGCTGACTCGCGACGATTGGCCTTCATGATCGCAGCCACCAGTTCGCTCTTGTTCATCGCCGAGCGGCCCGAAATATCAAGCCGCCGAGCCACATCCTTCAGATGAGCCTTCGACGAGTTCGCGTTCACGCCCTCCGCCGACGTACCGGTCGCGTTCGGTCCGCCACTTAGTGCGCGCTGATCCGACGGGCCCTTTTTCGCCTTCTTCTCCCAGTGGTCGCCGACCTTTTCGTAGCTGTGCTTCAGCGCGCTGTATGCGACGCGGTGCGCCCGCTCGCCCTCGCCGTACTGGTCGACCGCCGCGTCGTGGGTCTTGGCGAAGGTGCGCTGAGCCTTGCTGTCGGACTTTTGCAGTGTGCTCGGCAACTCGCTTTTCTTGGCCGCTCCGCTCTTTGTGGTCTTGGGCATCCTCGCACTCCTTACGCCGGTGATCGCCTGTTCGGGCGGTTACCCGCCACCAAGTGGGTGAAAACGCGCGGCACGGCGGGGCGGCTCGGTGTTGACTGGTAGCGCACTTTGATTCGCAAACCGAGGTTGAGTGTCATGGCGCGTCCGAAACTCTGGGCCAAGATCCCGCTGATCGGGATGTCCTTGGTGTTCTTGGCGATGGCGATCGTCGCGGTCACCGCCTACCTTCATGCCGGGTGGTATTCGATCGTCGGCTACGCCGCTGCCGCGGTGCTCGGCGTTTTCGGTTTCGTCCTGACTTTTCGTGATGTGTCGAATCCGCCGCCGCCCGCGCGGCCAGGCCCACCCCCGGAGGGGACCGCCCCATGACCACCACACCGGAGCGCTCGGTTCCTTCTACGTCTGCGTTGAGCGCGGAGGATCAGGGCTACCAGAAGAGCCTCAAGCCGCGTCAGCTGCAGATGATCGCGATCGGCGGCGCGATCGGCACCGGGTTGTTCCTCGGCGCCGGCGGCCGATTGGCCCATGCCGGGCCCAGCTTGTTCCTTGTCTACGCGTTCTGCGGCGTCTTCGTCTTCTTGATCCTGCGCGCGCTGGGCGAACTCGTGCTGCACCGGCCGTCATCGGGTTCGTTCGTGTCCTACGCTCGCGAATTCCTCGGCGAGAAGGCGGCTTACGTCGCCGGTTGGATGTATTTCCTGAACTGGTCGATGACGTCGATCGTCGACTCGACGGCGATCGCCACCTACTTCCACTTCTGGCCGGCGTTCGACAGCATTCCCCAGTGGTTGATCGCGCTTGTCGCGCTCGCCGTGGTGCTGGGGATGAACCTCATTTCGGTGAAAGTGTTCGGCGAACTCGAATTCTGGGCCGCGCTGATTAAGGTCCTGGCGCTGGTGACTTTCCTCGTCGCGGGAACCATTTTCCTCGCCGGCCGCTACCGCATTGCCGGACAGCCGACGGGATTCAGTGTGATCGCCCACAACGGCGGCCTGTTTCCGCTGGGTCTGTTTCCGCTTGTGATCGTCACCTCGGGCGTCGTGTTCGCCTACGCCGCCGTCGAACTCGTGGGAACGGCGGCCGGGGAGACCGCCTACCCCGAGCAGATCATGCCCCGCGCGATCAACTCGGTGATCGCACGGATCGCGCTGTTTTATGTCGGATCGCTGTTCCTGCTGGGTCTGCTCCTTCCCTACACGAGCTATAAGGCCGGCGAGAGCCCGTTCGTCACGTTCTTCGGCAAGATCGGGGTGAGCGGAGCCGGCACGATCATGAACGTCGTTGTGCTGACCGCCGCGTTCTCCAGTCTGAACGCCGGACTGTACTCGACCGGGCGGATCCTGCGGTCGATGGCGACGAACGGCAGCGCACCGAAGTTCACCGCGCGGATGTCGAAGAGAGGCGTCCCGTACGGCGGCATCTGCCTCACCGCGGTCATCGGCTTGTTCGGCGTTCTGCTGAATGGGGTCGTGCCCGCCCAGGCGTTCGAGATCGTGCTGAACATGGCGGCGCTGGGCATCATCGCGTCGTGGGCCACCATCGTGGTTTGCCAGATTCAGTTGTACAGATGGTCGAAGCGGGGGTTGGTAACCCGGCCGTCGTTTCGGCTGTGGGGCTCGCCTTACACCGGTTATCTCACGCTTGCGTTCTTGCTCGCTGTGCTGGTGCTGATGGCGCTGGATCCGCCGATCGGCAGCTGGACGGTGGCGACCCTGGTGGTCATCATCCCGGCCCTCGTCGGCGGCTGGTTCGCGGTGCGGGCACGGGTGCTCGCCGTTGCGGAGGAACGCGAAGGCTTCACTGGCCCGTTCCCGCTCATCGCGAATCGTCCGCCGCCCGGCCAGAAGGACGCCTGAACGGTGCGTCTCAGGATTCCACTAAAGCTTTAAGGCTTTTCAACGTCGCGGCCAGTGTCCGTCCCACCTGCCGGGTGGCGACCCGGTCGGCGATGAGCCCGAGGATCCCGCCGGGCGCCTGGTACGACAGCCGGAACGTTATCCGCACGCGGCCGTCGTGGACCTCACGCAGCCGAAACCGGCCTCGCAGCGTCATACCGGTGACCGATGTCCAGGCCAGGTCGCGCGCCTCGTCGAATTCGACGACCTCGAGGACTCCGCCCACTGGCACCGACCCGATCGTCCAGTGCACGGTGTAGCGCGAGCCGACCCGCATGGGCCCTGTTGTGATCGTCTCCCAACGCGCCAGGTTGGCCATGAACGACGGGTAGCAGTCGGGGTCGCTGACAACTTTCCACACGGTGTCACGGTCGGCGTCGATGACGCAGTGGCGTTCGACCCTCATCAGCCGATCACCGGGAAACGACGTCGGGAGGCCAGCCGGTCCACCCCGGCCTGCAGGCTGTCCATCACTTTTTTGTGGACGACGTCGTCGTCGCCGTCCACCTCGATCGGGTCCTGGGCCTCGATCGCGATCTTGGCCGGCAGCGGGAGGTGTCCGGCCAGGTCGCTGATATTCAGGCCCCACGGCAGCGCCAGGGAGATCGGAACGCTTTTCAGGCGCAGCAGCTTGTCGGCCATCAGCAGCTTGGCCAGCCATTGACCGCGGTTGAGAAACAGTGCGGTTTCCTGACCGCCGACGCTGGCCACCGGCACGATCGGCACTCCTGCTTCACGGGCCAGCCGCACATAGCCCTTGCGGCCGCCGAAGTCGACCGTGTGCCGTTCCCACGACGGGCGGAACACCTCGTAGTCGCCCCCCGGGTAGACGAGCAACGCCGCGCCAGACTTCAAGGCCAGCTGCGCGTTGTCGTGGCTGGCGGCAACGGTGCCGAACTTGCGCAGATACCCCAGTGGCGGCGCAGACACCACGAGGTTGTGGGCAAGCTGGTAGAACGGGCGCTCGACGCCGAAGTAACTGCAGAACGCCAGTGTGAACACGAAGGTGTCCGGCGGGATGTTCCCACCGCTGTGGTTGCCCACCAGTAGTACCGGCCCCTCGGGTGGGATTCGGTCCAACCCGTCGATTTCCGCCCGGAAGTACACCGACGCCAGCAGCCACAGCCCCGGCAGCTGGTCGCGGATGTAGTCGGGGTCGCGCTGATCGAGGTCGGCTTTTGGCACGCGGGTGGCGACCTGGTGGCGCGCCCATTCCATGACATCACCGAGTCCGGCCACCTCCAACTTATTGCCCACTTCGCGCGAAATGAAACGGGCCATGATGCATGGGCGTCCCGAAGCGGCCTGCTCCGTACAATTGCTACCCGAGCTCACCCAGAGGAGGCCGCGGTGCTGCGACCGCAACGATATGGGCGTGAGGTGGACCCGGGGCCGGTGCAGATCCAGCCGCGCAAGGTCCATTTCGACTTCGCCGACATCCCGCTGCACTGGATTCCCGGGCATCCGGTCGCCTCAGACATGATCGGACTCCTCA
>JAFAWC010000604.1 GCA_019242135.1 Mycobacteriaceae bacterium
ACCGCCGCTGCCCACGACGGGCTGAAGAACATCGTCGGCGGCACGATCAGCCACCCGCCAGCACCGGCTCGATCTGCTCGAGCAGGTCTTCCAGCTCCTCGGACAGCGAGATGCCGACGTCGTTGCACTTGCGGCGCAGCTGCTGAATCAACAGCACGCGCACCTCGTCCTCGGTCCAGCCCAGCGGCTCGTAGTACAGCTTGCGGCTGGACACCCCGCTGATCGTCAGGATCGTGCGAAGGGTGTCGTGGATCTCGGTGAGCATCGTCGGGTCGCGGCGCACCGCGTCCTGCAGATACCGCATTCCGCCCTGCACGTGGCGCGACTCGTCGCGGCAGGTCGCCGTGAAACCCGTGTAGTAGGCGGGCAGGAAGCCGCGCCAGCGCGCGTAGGACAGTGTGACTTTCATCACCGACAGCGCGAGCACGCCCTCGATCCACAGGAAATATGTGGTCCCGTACCGGACCCGGGCGCGCTGGTCGTACGGGTTGCGGCGCAGCTCGTCGGCTTGATAGGCCAGCAACCCGAACGGGCCGACGAACGTCTCCTGCACCCACGGGAAGGATTTGTCGAGCACGGCCATGATGTCGTCGCCCTCGATCCCGACCACCTCGCGGTAGAAGCGGTCGAAGAAGACGGTGTGCCGCGCCTCGTCCTCGATTTGGGCGGCGATGTGCAGCTTTTCCTCTTCGGTCGCGCCGATCATGAATACCGGCAGCTCGATCTCGACTTGGCGCTCGCCGTGGTGAAATCCGGACGCGATCCCGACGAAGGATTCGCGTTCGTCTTCGGTCATTTTCTCGGTCCAGTCGACGCGGTCCTGGGTGAAGTCGAGGTCGTAGACGTCCCACCGCTGCTTGAGGTACTTGCGGTACAGCGTGACTAAGTCGGGCAGCTTGCGAAGGCCTTGGTGGACGTACTCGATGACGTCGTCGATGTCGACGCGGCGGATGCCGTGCAGGTCGTGGCCCTCGATCTCGGCGGTCTCGGCGTCCGAGAGGCTGCGCGGTCCCTCGTGAAGCACGGCTGTGGGGGTTTTCAGTTCGGACATCAGAATCCCTTCCTCCGTCTGATCATCTGCCATCAGCGGCTCTCGCGGAAGCGTCAGCGCTGGTACAGATCCCCGTAGTAGCTCAGCCAGCGACTCACGACCGTCTCCTCGGCGACGCCGTTGTCGTAGATCGGGGAGATCAGCGGCGCGGCGGATGTCACGTCGATCACCACGATCGACCGAATCCGGTCCATGTCCAGCGCTGACCCGCGGCCGCGCAGGATGCGGATGCCGCGCTCGAACATCTCGCCGCTTTCGTGCACGGTGGCGGTCCCCTTGAACCGAAAACCTTTCCGCAGTATCGGGTCGACGACGTTGACTTCGACGTGCGGGTTCGCGGCCAGGTTGGCGACGGTCCCAGGCGAGGTGACGTCGGCGAACATCAGCCGCTCGTCGTCCCAGATCGTGGTGGTGCCCTTGGGCGACACGTTGGGTCGCCCGTCTTCGGTGACGGTGGCCACGAATCCCAGCCGCTGCTCGAGCACGAGCTTCTGCATCTCGGGTGAAAGTTTCACCGCAGCACGCGATCTGGGCGCGTGTACACGTTCATCGAATCGCCGCGCAGAAACGCCACCAGCGTCAGTCCGGACTGGCTGGCCAGGTCGACCGCCAGCGACGAGGGGGCCGACACCGCCGCGAGCACCGGGGCACCGGCCATCGCCGCCTTCTGCGTCAGCTCGAATGACGCGCGGCCGCTGACCAGTAACACGGTACCGCTCAACGGTATTCGCCCCGATTCCAGCGCCCAGCCGATCACCTTGTCCACGGCGTTGTGCCGGCCGACGTCCTCGCGGATGGCCAGCATCGTGCCGTCGACGGCGAACAGCGCCGCCCCGTGCAGCCCCCCGGTGCTGTCGAACACCCGCTGCGATGATCGCAACGCCGCGGGCATCGCGGTCAACGTGTCCGCGGCCACCGCGGCGGGGTCGTCGCCGGGGCAGTAGCGGCTGGCCAGCCGGACCGCCTCCACCGAGGCTTTGCCGCACACCCCGCACGAGGAAGTGGTGTAGAAGTTGCGGGTGACCGCGAGATCGGGCATCGGCACGTCCGGTGCGAGCGTCACGTCGAGCACGTTGTAGGTGTTGGGTCCCGATCCACCGCAGTAGCGCACCGTCAGCACGTCCTCGCGCCGGCCGATGACTCCCTCGGTCAGCAGAAACCCCTGTGCGAGTTCGACATCCGAACCCGGCGTCCGCATGGTCACGGTGATGGGTGTGCCGTTGACGCGGATCTCCAGGGGTTCCTCGACCGCGAGGGTCTCCGGCCGGGTGACGGTGTCCTCGCCGGACAGGTGGCGGGCCCGCCGCCGCGCCGTCACCCGTCCCATGGCTCCAATCTAGGATCGCTGCCAATGGCCGACGTCACCGCCCTGGTCACGGGTCGCTTTTTTTTGGAGGGTCCCCGCTGGCGCGACGGCGCGCTGTACGTCTCGGATATGCACGGTGACGCCGTGCTGCGTGTCACCGAAGACGGCGACGTGTCCACGGTCGTCGAACTCGAGCAGCCCTCGGGGCTGGGTTGGCTGCCGGACGGCTCGCTGCTGATCTCGTCGATGACGCGGCGCGCGGTGCTGCGCTTCGATGGTTCGCACCTGGCCGTGCACGGCGATCTCAGCTCGCTCGCGACCCACGAGATCAACGACATGTGCGTCGACCGGCACGGCCACGCGTTCGTCGGGCAGTTCGGTTTCGAGTTCTTCGGCGGCGGGACCCCGGCGCCCGCCGCGTTGTTGCGCGTCGATCCCGACGGCTCGGTGTGCGCGGTGGCCGATGATCTGCAGTTCGCCAACGGCATGGCGATCACCGCGGACCAGTCCACGCTGCTGGTGGCCGAGAGTCTGGCGCAGTGCATCACCGGTTTCGATCTCGCCGGCGACGGCTCGCTGAGCAATCGGCGGGTGTGGGCGCCGCTGGCCGTTTTCCCGGACGGCATCGCGATCGACGCAGACGACGCCGTCTGGGTGGCGGCTCCGGCGTCGGACCGGTTCGTCCGGGTGATCGCGGGCGGCGAGGTGACCGCAACCGTGGAAACCCCGGGGCGCCACGCGATCGCGTGCGAGCTGGGGGGCGCCCACGGATGCACGCTGTTCATGCTGACCGCCACCACCATCGGCGATCGCTTCGAGTCGCAGACCGCCAAGAGCGCCGCGATCGAGATCACCCGCGTGGCTTGATCAGCCACCGAATGCCCTGCGCTGTCTGGCTGCCCTGATAACCATATAGACGGCGAGAATCCCAATCACCACGAATAGGACGCTAATTCCTAAGCACATCATGGCGTTCTGATTATGATCTCTGGCCACCTCGGCGTACCAATAGGAATCCTCGCCGGGCCACAATTGCCTCGCATGGTCAGCGAGGTTTTTTTCTCTCGTGTAGCCCATGAGTCCAAGCACGACGCCGACTGCGGAGCAAGCCATCAGACCGAAGGCACCGACACGCACGAACGCCACCGCCAGCACCGCAAATATGACAGCTAATATGCACGGCACTAACGATTTTGCGCGGAAGCCGTAACCGTACGGCAACGGCCACCCGACAAGGACGGCGATCGCTACGAGTGCCACGAATATCATCAGGAGCGGAACGACCCGGTCCCTGACTCCGCGCTTTGGCGCGACGCGGCTCGAAAACGCGGGATCTCCTCCCGGTCTTGCATATCCGACCCCGACCGTCGGCGCTGCTCGTGTGCGTGCTTGATCCGGAAAAAATGCGGCGGCTTGATATGGGATGGGTGCGGAAAGTGCGCCGCGTGCCGCCCAGGCCAGCTGCTTGGTCGTGGAGTAGCGCTGGTCGGGTTCTTTGGCCATCCCGGTCGCGATGACCTCATCCATGGTCGCCGGAACCTCATGCCGCAGCAGTGATGGTTTCGGAGGTGGCTGCATCATGTGAGCGACGGCGATCTGCTCGAGGCTGGTGGCTGGGAAGGGCAATTCGCCGGTCAGCGATTGGTACAACACACAGGTCAAGGCGTAGGTGTCTGCGCTGGCATCGGCGACACCGGTTCGGAACCGCTCGGGCGCCATGTACGCCCAGGTCCCTACCGTTGAGCCGGCGCTGGTTAGCCCGGTTTCCCCAGCAGCTCGGGCGATCCCGAAGTCGATGAGGTAGGCGAAGTCGTGGTCGGCGACCAAGATGTTGGACGGCTTGACATCCCGGTGCACCAGCCCGATGCCATGCGCAGCGTCGAGCGCGAAGGCGATCTGCTCAACGATGCCCACCGCGCGGGCCGGCTGTAACGGACCGCCCTCGAGTAGCACTTGCAGGTCCTGGCCGTGGATCAGCCGCATGGTGACGTAGAGGCGGCCCTCGATTTCTCCGAACTCGTAGATCGGGACCACGTGAGGTTCGTCGAGTCCCGCGGCGGATCGTGCCTCGCGCCGGAACCGCTCTTGAAAGACCTTGTCATCAGCGAAATTCGGCGGCAGCACCTTCAGGGCGACGACCCGGTTCATGTCGGGGTCGAAGGCGCGCCACACCTCGCCCATCCCGCCACGACCCAGCAACTCCACCAACCGGTATCGCCCGAACGGGGTTCCATCCATATCCGCCTGCCCCCTCCGGCCGGTTTCCAGGCACCGCGCTCAGCGGGCGATGAGCCACCAGTTATACAAGCCGCTGAGGTCTGGGCCGTCCACATTCACCACGACGAG
>JAFAWC010000629.1 GCA_019242135.1 Mycobacteriaceae bacterium
CAACGGCCACCCGACAAGGACGGCGATCGCTACGAGTGCCACGAATATCATCAGGAGCGGCACGACCCGGCGCCACACTGCGGGCTTCGGTGTGACTGCGCGGGCCGACGGGTATCGCCCGAACGGGGTGCCATCCATATCCGCCTGCCCCCTCCGGTCGGTTCCCAGCCACCGCGCTCAGCGGGCGGTGAGCCACCAGTTATACAAGCCGTTGAGGTCTGGGCCGTCCACATTCACCACGACGAGATCCGCGTCCCTGGTCCACGTCAGGATGTACTGGCTCTGCTGAGGGTAGAAGTCGTGTCCGCACTTCATCATTCCGCCCTGCCAGGCCACGGGTCCCTGATCGGTGGTTCCCGGGCACGGGATCGAAGCACCGTAATTATTGAAGGCTTTACTGAGGTCGGCGGAATTACCGTAAAGGGAGTAGATGGCGGCGTTGGGGCCGCCGGGCTGACTGTTGCGGCCGCAGCCGAGCCGTGCGAGGAAGGGATCCTGGGGATACTGATTGCCGGCGCGGCACTCGGCCGGGGTGTAGCCGCCCGAGAGCAGTGAAAACAGTTTGTCGTTGTTGGCCTGATTGTCTGGGGGATCAGCGGCCGCCATTGCCGAGGCGCCAAAGAACGCAACCACCGACACGCACACGGCAGTCATCGCTTGTGCCCTCCGGACGAAGGTGAACATCGCGCCTCCTGCCGGCGTTTCGGCGACCGGATAACGTCCTCGCGTCGCGACCTGGGATTACTCCCCTCGATCGAAGCCATGGTAAACGCCCGGCGAGCCGGATTCTGCAAATAGACAAATACCGGGCGGTTTCCGAGGTTACGGTGCCCCCATGAGCGCGGCAGCTGACGGACAAACGCGGCTCGGGGTGGGGTGCCGGATTCGCACCACCGACGGGTCCAACGCGACCGGTGAGATCGTCGAGGACTTCGGTTCGCTGGCAGGAACCGAGGTGCGCGTCGATGCCGAACACACCGCACGGGGGCGGCGGTGGGCGGTGGCCCTCGATGACGGCCGGGTGGTGTTTGTCGACGATGACGCCATAGAACCGGTTGAGTAGGGTCCCGCGCGGCCCACTATCGAGACCTCACCAGGGCGGTGCCGGGTCCAGCATCACGACGTGGTCACCCTGCCACTGGTAACGCACGGTCGTGATCGGGCCGGGGCACGCGGTGCACACGTTTCTGCCGTCCTTGTAGTTGATGACGACCGTGTTATTCGTCGACGCCGCTTTGTCGAGGGTCATGAACGAGTAATCCTCGACGGTTCCCGTTCCGAGGAATGTCCCGCGGTGAAACATCAGCGCCTGCATCGGTGAGCTTCCCGTCGCGTGCTCGATGGTGATCAGCACGGTGGACAGGTCGGCGCACGGGTCGTAGTTGCTGTTGGGCGGCCAGACATTGGGGCTCCAGTGCGCATCTATTTTCGAGGCGAGCTGCGGAGGCGGCATCTGCGAAATAGCCGACTGCACTGCGGTCGCCTGGTCAGGTCCGCAGGAGGTCGGTGGGTCGGCAACGGCGGGCGGCACTGTGACGATGCCGTGCCAGATCAAGGTGCCCGCCAGAATCAGCGCGGTCAGGAAAACGCCGGCGACCGCGTTGCAATTGTTCCGCATGATCCCTCCTGGGCCGGCTGACGAACCGCTGACCTGCACATTAGTGCCAAGAACCCAGTGCCGTGGCCGTTTTGCTCGCCACCCACCACCGCGACACCCAGCGACGGCCTTACTCGACCGGCCGCAGATAATTGCGCTGCAAACCCTTCTTCTGCTCATACCCGTCCCGCGCCGCACGCGTCGAGTCCAGCTCGGAAACTTCCGAAACCGGGACATCCCACCAGGATTCGCTGCTGGGTGCCGACACCGACGGATCGGTCTCGACGTGAATCACGGTCGTGACATCGTTGCCCTTGGCGACCCTCACAGCATCCGTGAACGCCGCCGCCGAGTCGGCGCGGATGACCGACGCCCCCAGGCTCGCCGCGTTCGCCGCCAGGTCCACCGGCAACGTCGGCCCGTCCAGCCGGCCCTGCTGGCCGCGGTACCGGTAGGCGGTGCCGAATCGTTGTGAGCCAAGCGATTCCGACAGTGCCCCGATCGACGCGAATCCGTGGTTTTGCACCAGCACCACGATGAGCTTGACACCCTCCTGTACCGCGGTCGCCAACTCCGTCGCCATCATCAGATACGACCCGTCGCCGACCAGAACGAACACGTCGCGGTCCGGGCTCGCCATCTTCGCGCCCAGGCCTCCGGCCACTTCGTATCCCATGCAGGAGTAGCCGTATTCGACGTGGTAGCCCTTGGGGTCGCGGACACGCCACAGTTTGTGAAGGTCGCCGGGCATCGAGCCGGCCGCGCACACAACGACGTCGCGGGCCTCCGACAGCGAGTTCACCAGTCCGATCACCTGACTCTGCGTCAGCCCGGCACTGTCGTCGTCGATGCGGTACGCCGCGGCGACGACGGCGTCCCACGACCGCGCCCCCCGCCGCGCCTCATCGCGGTAATCCTCGCCGACGGTGTAGTCGGCCAGGGCGTCGTCGAGCGCCCGGATGCCTTCGCGGGCATCGGCGACCAGTGACAGCGCGCTGTGCTTGATCGTGTCGAGGGCCGCGACGTTGATGTTGATGAAACGGACATCGGGCTCGGCGAACGCCGAACGCGACGCCGTCGTGAAATCGCTATACCTGGTACCGATCCCGATCACGACATCGGCCCGCGCGGCCAGCGCATTGGCCGCGGTGCTGCCGGTCGATCCGATCGCGCCGACCGACTGCGGATCGTCGTATGGCAGCGACCCCTTTCCGGCCTGGCTCTGCGCGACCGGGATGCCGGTGCGCGAGCTGAACCGCGCCAGCGCCTCGGTGGCGCCGCTGTAGATCACGCCACCCCCGGCAACGATCAGCGGGCGCTTCGCGGCCCCGACGATCGCCGCCGCCCGGCGCACCTGCGAAGGTTCGGGCACCGGCCGTCGGACGTGCCAAACACGTTCAGCGAAAAGTGTTGCCGGCCAGTCGAACGCCTCGGTCTGCACATCCTGGGGCATCGCGACGGTCACCGCGCCGGTGTCGGCCGGATCGGTGAGCACCCGCATCGCACCGATCAGCGCGGCGGGCAGCTGCTCGGGTCGCCACACCCGGTCGAAGTAGCGCGACACCGGTCGCAACGCGTCGTTGACGGTGATGTCGCCGGCGTCGGTGCGCTCGAGCTCCTGCAGCACGGGTGCGCTGACGCGGGTGGCGAACGTGTCGCCGGGCAACAACAGCACGGGTATCCGGTTGATCGTGGCCAGCGCCGCACCGGTGACCATGTTGGTCGCGCCCGGCCCGATCGAGGAGGTGACGGCCCAGGTCTGCAGCCGGTCCTTCATCCGCGCGTAGCCGACGGCCGAGTGCACCATCGCCTGCTCGTTGCGGCCCAGCACGTACGGAAAGCTCCCCGGATCGCGCAGTTCCTCCTGCAACAGCGCCTGGCCGAGTCCGGCCACGTTGCCGTGCCCGAAGATCCCGAAACAGCCCGCGAAGAACCGGTTCCGCTCGCCGTCCCGTTCCGCGTACTGTGCGGCAAGGAATGTGATCGTGGCCTGCGCGACGGTCAGTCGGATACCCATGGCTAGTCTCCCGAACGGTGCAGGGGCAGTCGCGGATCGATCTCCTGGTGTCGCCAGGTGTGGCGCAGCCAGTCCTGACGCGGGTCGAAAGTGATCCGCCACGCCCGCAGCGGACCCGATCCGGCCATCACGTTGAGGTAGTACATGTGGTGGCCGGGTGCCGCGATCGACGGGCCGTGATACCCGTGCGGCACCAGCACCGCGTCGCCGGTACGCACCTCCTCGAGCACGTCGATCGGCCGCTCGGCGGTTCCGTACACCCGGTGGTACCCGAATCCCGGTGAGCCGTCGGCGCCGTCGGCGATCTCGAAGTAGTAGATCTCCTCGAGTTGGGTTTCGGTGTCGGTGTCCTCGTCGTGCTTGTGCGCCGGGTAGGACGACCAGTTCCCGCCCGGGGTGATCACCTCGCAGGCGATGATCGAGTCGGCGTCGAACACGTCGGCGGTGGCGAAGTTGTGCACCTGCCGGCTGCAACTGCCTGCGCCCCGCAGCTCAATCGGGACGTCGTCGGCACCGACATACCGGAACGGCAACTGCCGCCGGGCGCGCGCGCCGCACAGCGCGACCCGCGCGCCCCCAAGACTCGCCACGCGGTAGTCGTTGTCGCGTCCGACGTACGCGAAGTCGGTGGGGCCGTCGAACACCGAGTGCCTGCCCGCAAGACCGAATTCGCCCTCACCGCACGACACCGTGACGGCGCCGGCCAACGGGACCACCAGGATCTCATCGGCGCCCGAGTGTCGGTGCACGGATTCGCCGGCGGCGAGTTCGATGACCCACAGGCTGGTTTCGGCCCACCCGGCCGTCTGCGGTGTCACCGCCACCGCCACGGGATGGCCGTGCGCCGCGGGGAGATACAGCTTGTCGTTCATCAGCGCACCAGCGCCTCAGCCAGTTCGGCGACCTCGGCGGCGGTGGGCATCGCCGTCGAGCACTCCAGCCGCGACGCGACGATGGCTCCCGCGGCGTTGGCGTAGCGCAGTGTCTTTTCCAGCGGCCACCCTTCCAGCAGCCCGTGACACAGGCTGCCGCCGAAGCCGTCACCTGCACCCAGGCCGTTGACGACGTCGACGCGGATCGGTGGGACGGTGACGGTTTCGGTGCGAGTCCGGCCGAGCACGCCCGCAGCGCCCTGTTTGACGACCGCGAGCTCGACACCCAGATCGAGCAGCGCGTCGGCAGCGCGCATCGGGTCGTTCTCACCGATCGCGACTTCGCACTCGGCACGATTGCCGACCGCGACCGTGACGGTGGACAGTGCCGAGCGGATGACTTCTCCTGCCGCCGCCGCCGACTCCCAGAACATCGGTCGCCAGTCGAGGTCGAGCACGGTCAGGGGCCGGTGATCGCGGGCCTCCCACGCCGCGAAATGTGCGCTGCGACTGGGCTCTTCACACAGGCCGGTCACCGTGGACCAGTACAGCCGAGCGTTGCGGACCAGGTCGGGGTCGATGTGACGGGGCCGTACCTGCAAGTCGGGCGCGGACGGCTT
>JAFAWC010000189.1 GCA_019242135.1 Mycobacteriaceae bacterium
GAGTTAAACGCGTTGGCCGGGCATCAGGACGTGCACAAGGGGATGACAAGCCGCGATCTAACCGAGAATGTCGAGCAGCTGCAGATCCGCCGTTCGCTTGAGCTGGTGCACGCGCACGGGGTCGCTGTTGTGGCCCGATTGGCCGAACGCGCCGTGCAGTACCGGGCTTTGGTGATGGCCGGTCGCAGTCATAATGTCGCCGCCCAGGCCACCACACTCGGTAAGCGCTTCGCGTCGGCCGCCCAGGAGACGATGATCGCGCTGATGCGGGTGCGGGAGCTGATCGACCGCTATCCGCTGCGTGGCATCAAAGGTCCGATGGGCACCGGCCAGGACATGCTCGACCTGTTCGGCGGTAACGAACGGCGGCTGGCCGAACTGGAGCGGCGCGTCGCCGAGTATCTCGGCTTCGACGCGGTGCTCTCCAGTGTCGGCCAGGTGTATCCCCGGTCGCTCGATCACGACGTTGTTTCGGCGTTGGTTCAGCTCGGTGCCGGGCCATCGTCGCTGGCGCAAACGATCCGGCTGATGGCGGGAAACGAGTTGGTCACCGAGGGATTCGCACCCGGCCAGGTCGGCTCGTCGGCCATGCCGCACAAGATGAATACCCGCAGCTGTGAACGGGTCAATGGGCTGCAGGTCGTGCTGCGCGGATATGCGTCGATGGCCGCCGAACTCGCGGGTGCGCAGTGGAACGAAGGCGATGTGTTTTGCTCGGTGGTGCGTCGGGTTGCGCTGCCCGACGCGTTCATGGCGATCGATGGCCAGATGGAAACGTTCCTCACTGTCCTTGAGGAATTTGGCGCCTATCCCGCGGTGGTCGAGAGAGAGCTGAACCGGTATCTGCCGTTTTTGGCAACTACGCGAATCCTGATCGCCGCCGTCAAGGCGGGAATGGGCCGCGAAGCGGCGCACGAGCTGATCAGACGGCACGCAGTGGCTGCGGCGCTGGCGATGCGCGAGCGCGGCGCAGAACCCGACCTGGTGGACCGGCTGGCGGCAGACGCGGCGCTGCCACTGAACCGAACCGCGCTCGACGAGGTGCTCGCTGACCGAGAGGCGTTCATCGGGGTGGCCGACAGCCAGGTCGGTGCGGTGGCCGCCGCCGCCGATGAGCTGGTCAGCAGGTACCCGGAGGCGGCGAAGTACAGGCCCGCGGCGATCCTCTGACGGATGCGGACCCGGCTGATCAACGTCCAGCCGCGGCCTGATGTGTTCGCCGCCGTGATGGCCACCGGTGTCGTCTCGGTTTCCGCCCAAGACCACCGCTACCGCTGGATCAGCGACGCGCTGGCCGTCGTCGCAGTGCTCGCCCTAGTGGTGATGGTCGCCCTGGTGCTCAAAGAGATTCGCCGCGAGGGTTTTCCGTATCCGCTGAGCGACGTCGACGTCATCGTCCGGTTGTTCACGTTCGTGGCGGCCTGTGCGGTAATCGGTGCCCGATTTCAGGCGCACACCGCCGCGATCTGGGCGATGGCGGTGATTGCGTGGCTGGCCTGGTTGCTGTTAACGCCGTTGAGCATTCGCGGCATGTGGCCGCAGGGTTGGACGGGGCTTCGCGATCAGGCGCGCGGTGTGTGGGAGCTGGCCAGCGTGGCGACCTCGGCCTTGGCGATCGTCACGGCGCACTTGGCTGTTCTCGGCCGTGACCGTGCTCTGTTGGTGATCGGCCTGGCGATGTGGCTGGTGGCCATCGCCGCCTATGGCGTGATCACCTGGCTCGTCCTTTGGCGCGCGGCGGCGACGCCCACTGCCGAGCTCTGGCAGCCGGACAGCTGGATCTTGATGGGGGGCTTGGCCATTGCGACGCTCGCCGGTGATCGTCTGCACCTGGCAGCACTGGCAATCGTCACCGATGACCGGCTGCTGACCGCGGTGCGGTCGGTGACGGTGGCGACGTGGGTGATTGCCACCCTGTGGATTCCGCCGTTGGTGTACGCCACCACGCGCCACCTTCGCTGGCGATTCACGGGGGCGTGGTGGGCGATGGTGTTCCCCCTCGGGATGTATTCAGCGGCGACGTTCGCGATGATGGTCGAGACACGCTGGCAGCCGTTCCAGACGGTCTCGCTAGTGTTCTTCTGGATCGCTTTCGCGGCCTGGTTGCTGGTCGCGTTGGCCGCGGTGCGCCGCGCCGTGTCGGCCAAGCGATGAGCCGCTTGCGCGAAGAGCAGATAACCGCGATGAGCCGCTTGCGCGAAGAGCAGATAACCGCGATGAGCCGCTTGCGCGAAGAGCAGATAACCGCGATGAGCCCAGCTTTCACCGTCCGGCGACGATCACCCGGGTGGTGCGCCGGACACTCGAGCGCGGTTGCAAGACGTGATGACCGCCGCTGCCGCTACACCGACAGAAGCCGCTCGAAAAAGTCGCGATACCGCTTGAGGGTCAGTCGCAGGTCCTCGGTGGAGGCGTCTTCACCGCGTCCCCACTGTTGCTCCAGGTTCATGCGCGCTTCGGCAAAGCCGGCGGTGAGCTGGTTGATGACATCGGAGACCAGGCCATCGGCTCTTTGCACACATTCGCGCGGATCATCGACGAATATCGACTGGATGTCGAGCCAGCGCGAATGAAAGCCCGACGTGTCGTCGTTGCTGAACAGCGAAGTCTCCGCGTCGCGGCCCGACCTCGCCGGGCTCACCGACGGCGACTCAGTTGCCGACGATGACTCGGCGGTGGGCGGCGCCGACTGAGTACTCGGGCCGGCATCAGCGGGCGGGGGGCTAGTGCCCGCGTTCTCATAGGCCGTCCGACCCGGCGGGGACCCGGCGGCGGGACCCTCCCCGTGTTGCTCACCGAGGGACTGCCCCTGACTGCTCTGCTCGGTCGCGGAGGTTTGCTGGCCTGATTCTGCGGTCGGATTCACTGGCGTGTCCGCGCCGGGTTC
>JAFAWC010000467.1 GCA_019242135.1 Mycobacteriaceae bacterium
GTCGGCATCGCGATCGGCGCGGGCACCGACGTGGCGATCGCCTCGGCGGGGGTGATCCTGGCCAGCTCCGACCCGCGGTCGGTGCTCTCCGTGATTCAGCTGTCGCGGGCGACCTACCGCAAGATGAAGCAAAACCTTTGGTGGGCAGCGGGATACAACTTGATCTCGGTGCCGCTGGCCGCCGGGGTGCTGGCGCCGATCGGCTTCGTGATGCCGATGTCGGTGGGCGCGCTGCTGATGTCGCTGTCCACGGTGGTGGTTGCGGTCAACGCGCAGCTGCTGCGGCGGTTGGACCTGCGGCCAGAGGCCAGTGTCGCCGCGGTGCTCGGCGGTGCGAGCGCCTAGGCGTCGAGGTCCTGCTGGACAAGCTCGGCGATGGCGCACATCGTCTGCTCGTCCTCCGAGGCGACGGTCACCTGGGCGCCGTTGGCTGCCCCGAGCGTCATGATCATCAGCGCGGAACCGGCGTCCACCGGCTCGCCACCGTCGAGCGACAACGTGACCGGCACACCGGCTTTGACGGTTGCCTCTGCGATGATCGCGGCGGGCCGGGCGTGCAACCCGATGGCCGAGCCGACGCGGACGGTTTTGGTGTGCATGTCTGAATCTTGGTAGCTGCTGCTTTTAGGTTCATGTTGCCAAATGTCTGGCCCTAGCCTTGCCTCATGACCGTCCTGCGCGGGATACCCGTGGTCGCGGGGGTGGTCTACGCGCCGGTGATACGGCCGGGTCCGGTGCCGCAGATCGATATCGAGACGCTGCCGGTCATCGACGAGTCGCGGCGTTTTGCCGAGTCGGCGAAGTTTGTCGCGGCCGTGTCGGCGGTGGCCAACCGGTTGCGTGAGCGCGCCCGATGCGCGACCGGGACGGCATCGCAGGTGCTGGCCGCGACGGCCGGGCTGGCCGAGGACCGAGCGTGGCTGGCGGCCGCGGAGAAGCGGATCGCCGAAGGCGATCCCGCGATCCGGGCAACGGTGCGGGCCGCCAGCCAATTCATCGATCTATTCGGCGAGCTCGGCGGGTTGATGGCCGAGCGGGTAACGGATCTGCAGGACATCCGCGATCGCGTCGTGGCGGAACTGTCCGGGCTGCCTGAGCCGGGGGTGCTGCTACCGGCGGAGCCGTCGGTGTTATGTGCTGCCGACCTGGCGCCGGCCGCGACCGCTGACCTTGACCCACAGCTCATCGCGGGGCTGGCCACCACGCTAGGCGGTCCGACCAGCCACACCGCGATCATCGCCCGCCAGCTGGGCATCCCCTGTGTCGTCGGGGTCGGTGGGCTCGATGACGTGGCGACCGGAACCATGGTGCTGGTCGACGGCACGCTGGGCGCGGTCACGGTGTCGCCCGACGAGGCGGCCGCGGTGTCGGCCGTCGACGCGGCCGGCGAGACAGCCCGCCGCCGCGACGCGGAATCGCTGGCCGGCTGGTCGGGTCCCGGCGCCACCGCCGACGGACACCGCGTCGCGGTCCTCGCCAACGTCGGAGACGGTGCCGCGGCACGCGCCGCGCGGCAGACACCGGCTGAGGGCGTCGGGCTGTTCCGCACCGAGTTGTGCTTCCTCGACCGGGACGCCGAGCCGTCCGTCGCCGAGCAGACGGCTCGTTATGCCGATGTGTTGCAGTCGTTTCGCGGGATGAGGGTGGTGATCCGCACGCTCGATGCCGGGTCGGACAAGCCGCTGAACTTCGTCGGGCACCCCGACGAGGCGAACCCGGCGCTTGGTGTGCGCGGCTTCCGGACCCACGCGGCGAACCCCGGGCTGCTCGAGCGCCAGCTCGAGGCGATCGCCGCCGCCGGGACGGCCACGGAGACGGCGCCGTGGGTGATGGCGCCGATGATCGCGGTGCCCGCGGAAGCTCGCGCGTTCGCCGCCGTGGCACGCTCGCACGGCCTGGTACCGGGCGTGATGATCGAGGTGCCCGCGGCCGCCGTGATGGCCGACCGGCTGCTGGCCCATGTCGACTTCCTGTCGATCGGCACCAACGACTTGGGCCAGTACACGATGGCCGCAGACCGCGCCTCGCCGCAGCTTGCGCCGCTGACCGACCCGTGGCAGCCCGCAGTGCTGGCACTCGTCGCGGCCACCGCCCGCGCCGGCGCAGCGGCGGGCAAACCGGTCGGAGTGTGCGGGGAAGGGGCGGCCGATCCCGTGCTGGCGTGCGTTCTGGTGGGTCTGGGGATCACCTCGTTGTCCGTGGCGTCCCCGGCAGTGGCGGGCGTCGGCGCCAAGCTTGCCGCGGTGACACTGCATCAATGCCGCGACGCCGCGGACGCGGTGGTGGGCCTAGAGCCAACTGCCGCGCGGGCCGCGGCCCGCGAGATATTGGGGTGACGTTCGGGCCTATCCTGCCGACCGCACTGATGCCGCATCGGGCCTCGCCGGATAGACCAGCTCCAGCTCACCGAGGCTGGCGGCGACCATCACCAACGGCAGCGCGGCCGCGGTCGCGCTCTCATCGCCGGTCGACTCGGCGCGCAGCGCGGGCACGAGGTCGTCGCTGATTGGTGGCCAGACATCGTCGTCGTGACCGGCGTGGCGTGCGCACACCGCGTCGGCGTGCGCCTCGAGGATCGCCTTCGCCCGCGGGTACGTTGCCAGCGGCGGTGGCCACTTGATGTCGGCGATCAACTCGGCGGCCGCCCGCATCCGCAACACGCGGTTGGATGCCCGAATGACCGGCGCGCGCGAGTCCGTTGCCCCTCCACTCTCCGAAAGATATTGCCGCACCGCGTCGTCCAGCATCCGCGACGCCGCAAGCGCGTCGTGCCCCAGTGAGCTGACGTTGTCATCGATCGCCTCGGACGCGCCGCGTGTCACCCGGTAAACCGCCGCCCGGAGATAGGCGGAAAACGTCGACCGCGCGGCGTCGATCGTGGCGTTGACCGATGCGGCCGCGCCCCGCGGCCACAGCATCACCGAAACCACCAACCCGGCCAGCGCGCCGACCGCGACATCCTCGACGCGCACTAACCCGACCCGCCACCCCGAGGGGACGATCAGGTTGAAGATGACCAGCACCATCATCGTGAACGCGGCCTGGGCGGCGGTGAACGATGCGACCTCGGGGACGTAAGCCGACGCGAACACGAGCACCGGCAACAGCACCCACAGCACTGGCGGATCCACGCCGAGCAGCATGATCAGCACGGCTCCGATCAGGAAGCCGATCGTGGTGCCGGTCACCGCGCGCATCAGCTTCGTGCCAGTGGTCAGTGCGCTGCTGCGCAGCACCGAGATCGCACCCAGCACCACCCAGAAGCCGTGCTGCACGGGGAAGAGGTGAGTGATGGCGACAGCCAGCGCGAGTCCCAGCCCGGTGCGCAAGCTGTTGCGCAGCGTTACCGAGCGGATTGACAGAAAGCCGCTCAGGTTCGTGGTGAGGGCAGCGGTTTCGGGAAGGACCCGATCAGCCGCGCCGGTTTCGGGTAGCCGGCGGCCGAGAGCCCGCGCCCACACCGGGCGCGCATCTGCGGCCGCGGCGGCCGCGATCACCCGGCCGTTCGCGGCGATAGTTGCGGCGACGACGCGGCGCGTCAGCAGCCTGCGGGCCACCGCGACCGCGGCTGCGTCGTCACGCTCGCCGAGCACCCGGACGATGTCCTCGTGGTAGCGGCCGCGCGCCACCGCCCGCAACTCGGCCAGCGCGGTCGCCAGCTCAGAACGGCTGAGGCCGCGCTCGGCTGAACGGGAAATGCGCAGCACTGCTGCGGATTTGCGCAGCACCCTGACCGCCGGCTCGGTCATGTCGGCCAGCGCCTCGACGGAATCCTCGTCGACACGCTCGGTGACCCACTCCAGATCGTCCACCACGCGCACCAGCGCCCGGCTGCCCGCGGTCAATCCCACCGGGCGGAAGTCGGCACCGAGGAAGTTGGCCCGAAGCGCGTTCATCGCGGCGGTCACCTCCGCCACGGATGCGGTGCCGTCCAGCCGATCCGCGATGGCGGCACACACCTGCGCTGCGTGCCTGCGAAGCTCATCGTGGTGACGGGGCCGCAGCAGGAACAGAGACGCCGGCACGCAGATCGCCAGCGCGATCGCCCAGCCCAGCAGCCGGTCGGGTATCGGGCCGGGCGGGGTGCAGGCCGGCAGCACGAACGTCAGCAAGGTGGCCCGCTGTCCGGCGGCAATCGTCTCGCTCAGCACCCCGGCGAACGTCACCACGACACCGAGGGCAAACATCGCGGTGACCGAAAGCCACGGCAACGGAGAGACGAGCGTGCCGAGGGTGATCAGAACCGTGCCGTTGCAGCCCAGGCCCGCGTAGGCGAGCGCCCGGTTCGGCCGGTTGCCGGGGAAATCGGCGATCACCATCAAGGCGAACGACCCGAAAATAGCGAATAACGGCGTCTGCGAGCCGCCCAGCCCAAAGCTGACCGCCGCCGCGATCGGCACGGCGATCGCGGCCCGAACCGCGCGCCGCAGGCCGTCGCGCTCGGGATCGCGTGCCTTTAACCGGTGCAGCGCACGGCGAACGGGATTGCGCCCGGCCATCCGGCGCGTGCTCAGGCCTGCCGGGCGATCGTGGCGAACCGGCCCGCGTCCAGGCAGTCCAGCAGCTGGCCGGCGATCCATTTCAGTCCGACCTTGTCCTTCGGCAGCGTGCACTGTTCGAACCCGATCAGCAGATACAGCGCCCAGTCGGCGAACAACTGGGCTTGACGTGCGTCGTGAAGGATCTGCAGTGCCGACTGCCGCATGATGTCGTGGCGGGCCTGGTCGACTTGCTCCTGGGCGGCGTGCACGTGGGAATCGAGGCTGCTCCAGCTGCGAATGGCCGCCTCCGCACCGTGCGGCAGGTTCAACCCGTTGTGGATCAACCGGTCGATGCGCCGTCGGGGATCGGGCACGTGGCGACAGCAGTCCACCAATTCGCTGGCGCTGACCTGCTTCCAGTGGTCGACCAGCTGATGGGTGAAGTCCGGCCAATTGCTGAAGTAGTGGTAGAACGACCCACTGGTGACCCCGAGCCGCGCGCACACCTCGGCCAGCTTCAATCCGCCATAGCCAAGGTCCGACAACACATCGAGGCCAGTTTCGAAGTACGCCTCGCGGGATAGACCGGACGCCATGTCAGGGACGATAACCGAAGACCGATCAAGCTAATCTCGCGGGAGATCTGTGGTGGCGCGTTATGCGCGCACACCGGACATTAACCCCCGGGTAAATCAGTTGTCCAACCTGCGATGAATACCAAACAGTTGTGAAACAATGCGGGCGTGCGAAAGGCGTCCAGGGGGCCGGGAAGGCCGCCCGCAGCGAAGGCCGCGGAAACTCGCGAGCGCATTGTCGAGGCGGCTCGCCAGGTTTTCAGCGAACTCGGCTACGACGCCGCCACCTTCCAGGAAATCGCCGTGCGCGCCGATCTCACCCGGCCCGCGATCAACCACTACTTCAAGACCAAGAATCTGCTCTACCGGGAAGTGGTGAAACGGACTAACGAATTGGTCGTGCTGCGGAGCGTGGGAAAGGCGTCCGAAGCGACCACCCTGATCGACCAGCTGGAAGCGTTCATCAACGCTGCGGTCGGAACCGACGCAGAGGACCGGTCCGCGGCAGCGTTTCTGGTCACCTCCGTGCTGGAATCACAGCGTCACCCCGAACTCCGCCGGGACGAGAACGACTCACTGCTCGGCACCCGTCAGTTCCTCACCTGGGCGGTCAACGGCGCGATCGAGCGCGGCGAACTCACGACCGACGCCCCGGTCGAACCCCTCGTCGAAATGTTGACTGCGATGTTCTGGGGCATGGCTTTTTACGCGGGTTTCGTGGGCAGTCACGAGGAACTGGAAGCGATCACCGACGAGTTCAAGCGGCTTCTGGTCGGCAAGCTGTGGAACTGGCGGGACACCTAACTCGGGCGTGATCTGCCGCACAGTGGCATATAGGTTGCCTAACTTATTGGGTAGCATGTCTATCAAATGAGCGAACTAGTCGAGTCAGTGCGCACGCCTGGCGACAGCTGGGCCATCACCGAGAGCGTCGGTGCGACCGCCCTGGGGGTGGCCGCGGCGCGGGCTGCCGAAACGTCGCGGCCGGATCCGCTGATCCGCGATCCGTTCGCTTATCTGCTGGTGTCGGCCGCCGGCCCGGAGTGGGCCGAGATGGCCAGCGGCGTGTCGGTCTGGCATGGCGACGACGAGCGCGGGCGTCGCATCGACGAGATGTCGCACAGCTACCAAGCCGTTCGAACGCACTACTTCGACGAGTACTTCGGTGCGGCGGCGCGCGCGGGCATCCGGCAGGTCGTGCTGCTGGCGGCCGGGCTGGACTCGCGGGCGTACCGGTTGAACTGGCCGTCCGGCACCGTGGTGTTCGAAATTGACCAGCCCAAGGTGCTGGAATATAAGACGGCCACCCTGGACTCGCACGGAGCGGTGGCGTCCGCCGACCGGCGCGCAGTCGCCATCGATCTGCGCGACGACTGGGCCTCTGCACTGGTGTCGGCCGGTTTCGACGCTGCGCGTCCCACCGCCTGGCTGGCCGAGGGGTTGCTGCCGTATCTGCCTGCCGATGCGCAGGACCGGCTGTTCGAGATCGTGACGCTGCTCAGCGCTGTCGGTAGCCGCATCGCGGTCGAGGCTTTCGATCCGTACCATTCGCGGTCCGATGAGCAACGCGCGGCCTGGCGCGAGCGCGCGGAGCGGTTGCGCCAGCAATTCGCACTGGACAACGACTTGGAGGCGCTGATCTACCAGGAGCCGCACCGTTCGGACGCGGCTTCGTGGCTGGGCGAGCACGGCTGGCAAGTGGCAGGGGTCGACAGCCGGCAGGAGATGGCCCGGCTGGGTCGGCCGGTCCCGGACGACCTGTCCGACGCCGCCGTTGCGAGCACGCTGCTGTGGGCGCGACTGGACACAGTGGACCCTGACCCGGCATCGCACCGACCCGACATCGAGGAGAAGCAATGAGCGCGCTGCGCACCGATGACGACACCTGGGACATCGCCACGAGCGTCGGCAGCACCGCGGTCATGGTGGCCGCCGCCCGCGCCGCCGAGACCGCGAAGCCCGATCCGCTGATCAACGATCCCTACGCCGCACCGCTGGTCGCAGGCGCCGGGTCGGGCATCTGGGAGTTCATGCTCGACGACACGGTCCCGGCCAA
Source organism: Mycobacteriaceae bacterium (assembly GCA_019242135.1). Lineage (GTDB taxonomy): Bacteria > Actinomycetota > Actinomycetes > Mycobacteriales > Mycobacteriaceae > Mycobacterium. The sequence continues at coordinate 7,113 of JAFAWC010000467.1, forward strand.
GCTCGCCGAGTTCGATCCGGAGGCCGCGGCCATCTTCGAGCACATGCGCAGCTACCAAGGTGTTCGGACGCATTTCTTCGACGAGTTCTTCGCTTCGGCGGCGGACGCGGGCATTCGGCAGGTGGTGATCCTGGCGTCCGGGCTGGACTCGCGGGCGTACCGGCTGAACTGGCCGGCGGGCACCGTGGTGTTCGAGATCGACCAGCCCAAGGTGCTGGAGTACAAGGCCGCGACGCTGGACGCGCACGGTGCCGTTCCGGTCGCAGACCGGCGTGCGGTCGCGGTCGATCTGCGGTTCGACTGGCCGTCCGCGCTGGCATCGGCCGGGTACGACGCGGCGTGTCCTACCGCGTGGCTGGCCGAAGGCCTGTTGATGTATCTGCCCGCCGACGCGCAGGATCGGTTGTTCGAGCAGGTCACGTCGCTCAGCGCGGCCGGCAGCCGCATCGCGGTCGAGACCGCGGGCCGGCACGCACCGGCGCGGCGGGTCGAGATGCGCGAGCGCTTCGAGCGCGCCTCCGAGCAGCTCGGGATCCCGGCGGGGGTCGACGTGTCCGACCTCATCTACGACGACCCCGACCGTGCTGACGTTGCGGACTGGCTCAACGGCCACGGGTGGCGGGCCAGTGCCGAGCCGTCAACCGAGGTGCAGCGCCGGTTGGGACGGTTGAGTCGCGAAGTCGAGGAGTCGATGGACGACAGCGACGCATTCTCGACGTTCGTCACGGCGCATCGACTGTGAATTTGTGGCGGTGACTGCGCAGGATATGTGTGCCGTTCGGCGGTTGTGACACCGATAACCTGCACAGTCGACGGCGGGCATCGGCTTCGCCAACCGGTTGGTTAGGATCGCGTCATCGCCAGGCGTATCGCCGTCGACAAAGAACGTCACGGAAGGACCGGGCATGACCGCCGAATCTGCTGCAGCCGCAGCGCCCTCCACCACTCAATCCGACATCGCCGGCACCGTCGGCCGGCTCCGTCGCACCTTCGCCAGTGGCCGCACGAGAAACGTCGACTGGCGCAAGGACCAGCTGCTCA
>JAFAWC010000472.1 GCA_019242135.1 Mycobacteriaceae bacterium
TGGACCTTGATGACGGGGTTGCGTGAGCGTCCGGGGTGCTCACCCTTGCGGGCACCCTGGTCGCTATGCAGGTCGTTGTGGGCGCCGACGTGGCGTGTCATGCGGATCTCCTGCGGGCCTTCAGTACGTCACTGAAGATATCTTCACTTACGAAGGTGGCATCAGTCAAGGGGTTTACTGAAGAAATCTTCAAAAGTGAGGTAGTCTGGCACCATGAGCGACGATGCAAAGCCGGCCAACCGGCTGGAACGGCGCAAGCAGCGCACTCGCGCCGCATTGATCAAGGCCGCGCAAGGCCTCATCGCCGCCGGCAAGGTCAATGTTCCGGTACAGGACATCAGTCGCGCCGCCGACGTCGGCGTGGGGTCGTTCTACAACCACTTCGACAGCAAGGAGGAGCTGTTCCGGGTGGCGGTCAATGAAGTCCTCGACGCGCACGGCGCGGTCCTGGATGCGCTGACCGCGTCGCTGGAAGATCCAGCCGAAATCTTCACGACGAGCTACCGGCTGACCGGCCGACTCTTTCGGCGGCGGCCGCAGGAGAGCCGGGTGCTGCTCAACAGCGGGCTCGCGCTGATCACGTCCGACCGCGGTTTGGGCCCGCGCGCGATGCGTGACATCGCGGCGGCGACAGCGGCCGGGCGATTCCAGGTCACCGACCCCGAGGTGGCCATGGCGGTGGCCGGCGGCGCACTGCTGGGATTGGGACAGCTGCTGCTGGAGCACCCCGAGCGCGACGACGCCGAGCTCGCCGACGACGTCACCGCGAACGTGCTGCGGCTGTTCGGTCTGTCCGCCGAGGAAGCACACCGGCTATGTCAACAGCCGCTGCCCGACCTCGACGGCGTGAGCCGAGACGGCTCCGCGGCTTGAGACGGCTGCCAACTGTTCACCGGCGGTTCCTGCCGGACGCGACATGGCCGAGCGAGACTTGAGCACTGAGCACTGTCGATGCGCTGGAGGGGATCTCGCGATGGCCGGTCAGATAGAGCACGTGGTGATCGTCGTGAAGGAGAACCACACTTTCGACAACTACTTCGGCACGTTTGCGGGTTCCGACGGCGCGGTGCTGGCGCACGCCCAGAACCCGCCGCCGGATGACCCCGACCATCGCCACCAGGCGTGGATGAACCGGGCCGCCGACACCGCCCACCGCGTGCAATACACCGAAGCCGACATCCCCGGCTATTTCGACCTCGCCCGCCGATTCACCTTGTGCGACAACTACTTCTCCGAAGTCGCCGGACCGTCCACGCCGAACCATCTGATGCTGATCTGCGCCGACTCACCGGTGATCAACAATCCTGCACACCATTACCGGCCGGCGGCCACCGACCGTTTCCAATTACCCTCACTTCCGGCCTCGCTCGACAAGGCGGGCCTGTCCTGGGGAAACTACGGCGGCTACGCCTTCTCCTACATCGACGGGCTCAACGCGCCCGACCACGGCCGCGACCGGTTCGCCGCCGATGCGCGCGCCGGCGACCTTCCGGCCGTCTCGTGGCTGTACGGCGACGGCAGACCCGATCTGTCCGAACACCCCAAACAGAACGTGACAGAAGGGATGACGTGGACGCTCGATCAGATCAACGCCGTCGTCGACGGCGGGCTGTGGGACCGGGTGGCGATCTTCATCACGTGGGACGACTGGGGCGGGTGGTATGACCACGTCGACCCGCCGGTGGTGGAGACCTGGGATCACGCCAACGCCCAACGACCCGCCGACGCCTTCCCCGAATTCGACGGCCAACCCTTCCGGTACGGCTCCCGGGTGCCGTGCCTGGCCGTCGGCCCGTACGCCAAGCCCGGCCACCTGAGCCGCCAACTCAATTCGCACGTCAGCCTGCTGAAGTTCTGCGAGGACGTGTTCAGCCTGGACCCCATCACCGACCGCGACCGCGGCTCGCACGGCATGAGCGACTGCGTCGATCTCTCTGCGCTACCCACCCCGCCACCCTCGCCCTAGCCGCTGACGGCACCGAATCGCCTTGTGGCAGCGGGTCATGTCGTTGGGTGGCTGACCGGCACCAAGCGGGTACCGTGGCGGCAAGCCGCTCGATTGGGGGACAAGAGGGTGAGCCCACGGATGCGGGCCGCGGTGCGCTCGGCGGTGCGTGCCTCGGCGGTTCGGCCGGCCGCAGCGGAACGCGCCGCCAAGGGCCTCGAACACGGCCTCTGGCCGGCGGTCGGGGCGGAGATCCGCTGGGCGTTCACCCCGCCGCGGACCTTACTGGTCGGGGTGGTCGCCAACCTGTTTCTTGCCGCGGGCTGGCTGCTCGTTCAGCCGCTGACCCCCCACGGTCACCGTCACGACTGGGTGATCCTGGTCGGCACCTACTTCTCGTCGTTCATCCTCGCCGACGTCACCACGACGAACCTGCTCGGCGCCGACCACCTCCGCGTGCAGGCGGCGATGTCCGCGGGAGTGCCGCTGTGGCGGGTGATGCTGATCAAGAACCTGGCCCTGATCATTCTGGTCGGGCTGCCCACCCTGGCGGCGGCGATGGTGTTGACGCTGTGGCACGAAACGCCGGCCCGACTTGCGGTGACCATCCCCAATGTCGCCGTGCCGATCGTGTCGTGGCTGGGGGTGGGCAACCTCATCTCGGCGCTGCACCCGGTCGCCGCCGAGCCGCTCGTCCGGCGCTGGCGGCAGCGCCACGACCGTCGCAGCACCGGGAGTTGGCTGGTCGCCCTGGCGCTGCCATATCTGCTGTTTTACGTTGCCGACCCGATGGACGGGGCGCCGCACCACCTGCTATGGCGGCAGCTGCCCCGAATGATCGGCCCGGTGCTGGGGCGCGACACGAAAAGCGTCGTTCACCTCGGCGTCGCCGTCGTCGTGTGGGTGGCCGGACTCGTCGCGGCGCACCTTTGGGTACGCTGGCGCGGCCTGCGGGTCGGCTGACGCTCAGTCGTTGCCGAAGTCGTCGTCCGTGGTGTGCGTGTGCGCGATGTCGTGGCCCTCGCCGACCCGCTTGCAGCCGGCAGTGCACTCCACCATCACCATGGGTGCCGTCTTGCCCTGCACGACCCGCCACCGCCAGTTCGTCTCGACCGTGTTGTGTGCGGGCATCTCGGCGCGCTCGGTGACCGCGCAGTGCAGCGTGCGCTGGACGCTGTCGGAGGTCTCCGCGAGCAGCTCGTCCTAGGCCAGCCCGAGCCGGTCGCGGATCAGCCGAACACCGAAGCGCTCGATCTTGCCGTGTGCCTCAAGCCGCGCCGCGATGCCTGCCAAAACGGCCTCGTCGGCATCGCTGAGCGGCGAGACGCCGCCGAAGTCGGCGGGCTCGGCGAACTCCATGCCGACGACACCGATCCCGGAACGGACTGATCCGTCGAATCGGATCGCGGTGGTGCTCAAGCCCTGCTCGGCGAACGCCGACCGCCGGAGGGGGGCGGTCTCGGTTCCGCGCGGCTCGCGGATCGTGCGCTCCACGAACACCTCGCCGGGTTCGGGTTCGAAGTGCTTGTGCAGCAGCCAGATTGCGAATCGCTGCCAGGCATCGGCGGCGACGAGATACTGGCCTACCTCGTCGAGACAGACGCGGTCGTCCTCGCCGAGGTCACCGACATCGGTGGCATCCATGTCGCGCAGGTCCGCATAATCGGCAACGCCGTGATCGCGCATCGTCAGCATGACGTATCCCCTTAATCTGGAGCGGTTTCCGAAGTGCTATGGCTGGTCCGGATGCTAACAGCGCGGGGCTCGCCGAGCGACGGTTCTGACCAGATCGCCGCCACGCGTTCCCGCGTCGAACCGGCGGTTAACCGGCCGTTGGGATGATGTTTACGCCGGGGTGTCGTATTGCAACTTGTGAAGGCGCGCGTAGAGGCCATCGAGCTCGAGCAACTCGCGGTGCGTGCCGTCTTCGGTCACCACCCCGTTGTCGATGACGATGATCTTGTCGGCATTTCGCAGCGTGCTCAACCGGTGCGCGATCGTGATCACCGTGCGGCCCTGCATCAGCCGCTCCATCGCCTGGATCACCAGGTCTTCGGACTCTGCGTCCAGCGCAGCGGTCGGCTCGTCGAGGATGAGGATGGGGTTGTCACGGACAAGCGCACGCGCAATCCCGATGCGCTGGCGCTGGCCCCCCGACAGCGTGAGCCCCCGGTCGCCGACCAGACTGCCGTAGCCATCCGGCATGCGGGTGATGAACTCGTCGGCGTTCGCGAGTTTGGCCGCCTCAACGATCTGGTCCTCGGTGGCGTCGGGGCGGCCGAAGGCGATGTTGTCGCGGATGGTCCCGCGCAGCAGGACGGTGTCCTGCAGCACGAAGCCGATCTGGCAGCGAAGCCCGTGCAGCTTGTAGTCGCAGACGTCCACCCCGTCGATCTTGATCAAACCGGCATCCGGGTCACGGAAGCGCGGA
>JAFAWC010000687.1 GCA_019242135.1 Mycobacteriaceae bacterium
CTCGGTGGTCGCCGTCTCATTAAAAAAAAACCTCACCGACATCGAGAACGGATGCCGCGTCGAGATGTCAGAAGTGCCCGAACAGGGGCCGATGAGCATCATTCCGGACCGGATCGCCGAACCGGTGGCCGACGTGCGCAACCGGGAATGCCTTTGGAGACTGGAGAACCTTTCCAAGCACCGGGACCCGGGGGAGCTCGAGAATTAGACGGTGTTTAGGGGCATCGGAGTTCCCCGGTCGGGGCCGCTAACCCACCCTGGTGAGGGTGAAGGCAGCGGAGATAGGTCCGGGAGCGTCGCCGCACGTCCCGTCGTTCTTCGCGCTCAGGATGCCGTTACCACGTGTGTCCCAGTTGTATTGGGCTGCAGCTGCAACCTTTCTGCCGTCGTCACATGTGATCAGGTCTTCGCGGTTGACGAACAGGGTCCAGTAGCCGTTCAACGCGTAGGCGTCGGAGGACCACGGCTGGGTGACGCTGTTGCCCGAGTCTTCAACGTGCAGACACATAACACCGCATTGGGAGACGACCCACGTTGTCGGTTCGTTTGCGCCAACGAACCGGAACGAATATGTCTCGCTGGGCGGAACGGCGGCACTGGGGGGAGCGGGCTCGTTGGGACCGGGGACAGCGGGCTCATTCGGACCGGGGGGAGCGGGCTCATCGGCAGACGCGGCCGGACTCGCGAATCCGACGGCCGCAAGGCCTGCGAAGAGGACGGATACGGCCAACCCCCGTGTGATGTTCACGATGCTCCTTTCGTGTGCCCCCCGGTGCGCCGTGACAGCGCTTCTAGGAGTATCGCAAGGGGCAAGCAAGACTATTACACACTCGATAATCCGCTGCCTGCCAAGAACGGAAGTCGCTATAGGCGACCCGCGGCGTACGTGGCGCCCTGGTCCACCATGCCGTTCACCGTGTAAAGGGCATGCGCGACGGTGGCGCTGCCGCCGGGGGCGCCGTTGCAGATCGTGTCACCTTGTGCGCACAACTCCAACGTCTTGCCTGCATATAGTGGGCCGATCGTGATGGCCGGCACGCCGTACTGCCGCATGAACTGATCCGACGGCTTTCCGAAGAGAACAACCGCGGCGACGTGGTTGGCCACCTCCGGCGGCATCGGCTGCGGTATGTACGACACGTAGGCAGCGGGCACTTCCGGCGGTATGGAAGCCGAGGTGACGAAACCCGCGACGACGGCGCCTTGCGAATATCCGCCCAGGACGATTCTGGTGTTTGGGCAGCTGGACGCCGTGGACTCCACGTGAGCGCCGGCGTCCCTGATCCCGTCGACAACGGTTCTGGCGAAGTCGATGCCGCCGGAGAAATCACTGCTGGCCTCGTAGTTGACCGGGTACACGTCGAGGGACCGAGCGCCGACCTGCGATCGCAGCGCATCCACGAATGCCTGTCCGACCCCGCCGACGCCCGGGGGCTCACCGGTGCCGCGAGCGAACACGACGTCGACGTCGGGGCATGGTTGTGCGGACGCCGGTGCTTGGTTCCACAGCATTCCCGAAGCGGTCACCAGGGCTGCGCTCACGCAGACCACCAGTCCCCGCGCCCTGTTGAGCAACTTCATCCCCGCTTTAGCCGGTCGCGCGCCGGTATCACGTCGGCTCGCATCGAACTCACCGCGTCGCGTCATCTGGACCACCTCACACACTGGAACGGCTCGGGTGGTGACCGGCTGATGAACGTCGCGCTCGGCTTCGCCGGCCGCCGCCGATCACCTAAACCTCAGCCATTCCACGGCAGCCCCTCCGCCAAACCTCCGCGTCTCAAGGCCGGGTTCGTCTGCTGGGTCCTCGACCTTGATATTCGCTTCCGTCGAGGTACGGATAGGGGATTTCGGCCGACGCGTTGCCAAGAATCCTCCAAGGCCAGCCGACCACGATGACATCCACAGGTGCGGGGGCCACACCCGACGGGTTCCCGCACCTGGCTCGGTCCGTCAGCAGTGTTCTGTGCGGTCGGTCAACACTGAACAAGGGGAAGAAACAATGACCACTGAAGAGACGCCAATGGTGTCGTTTCGCCGCATTCGCAAGCACCACCGCAGCGCGTGGGGACACCACATCGGCAACGTCCGCGTCGCCGTACCGGCTCCTGAACCCGTAACACCGAGCACCAACACGGAACGCGTGATCTGTCGCTAGACCGGGGCACCTCGTGCTCCATTTAGCCCGGCTTTCAGCGACAAAAAGCTCGCTGGAGCCCGCCGAGAGTAGCCTTGATCAGATGATGGCGCGCCTGGCGTCGCAAATCGCCCGACTTTCGGCGCTAGCGGGCGTATCTGCCTCGTTCATCACCGGCGCTGCCCCGATCGCTGCGACGGTTTCGGCCGATCCCGCCGCAGTGTGCTCCAGTGAGGTGGTGTCAGGCGTAGAGGTCGATAACTGCGTGCCCAACCCTCACGCCGACATCGTTAGTGATACGCCGGGAGTCAATCTGGGACTGGAGGGCGGCATCGGGGTCGGCTTCGGCGGCTGATTCCGCGCCCTGGCCTGGATCTCACGGATTAAGAGGCGTCTTGATGTTGACGCCCGGGCCATCCTGCACGACCGCGTTATTAACCATCAGGTTGTGGTCGTTGATGCCCACAGCGCCAGCGATCGCCAGCGGGCCCTGCGCGAACACGCCATTGTTGTTGCCGAAGGCGTTGAACGCGACACTGAGCATCGTCGGTGCTTTAATGTTGCCGACCGCAACCCTGTTCCCGTTGCCGAATAAGTTAAAAGGCGGCGTTTCCGACACCGACCGCCTCCACCGCGCTGGGTCTGCTTGTCGCCGTGTCCGGGTTGCCGAATAAATTGACTGCGAGATTGCCCTGTCCGGCTGCGAACACAGTGTTGCCAGCTTTGAAGGCGGTGGGGCCGAAAGAGTTTCCGCCCTCGTTCACTGCGACATTCAGGTTGTCGCTCGTGGTGCCGCCTGCTTGGGCGGACACCGGGTCGGCGGCCTCCGAGCCGGTTCCTTGGACGGCGGCCAGCTCGAAGTTGCCGAAAGTGGTTGCTGCCGTATTCTTGCCCGCCGCGATGGCCAGGCTCAAATTGCCCGTCGAATTGGCGACCGTGGTGTCCTGAACGCCATTGGTGGGCCCGATGGCGACGGCGCCGGTAAAGAGCCCGTTGGCGTTCGCGGACGTATTCGCGCCGAGGCCGACCGCAAAGCTCGTCGGAGTGCTCGAGCAACCGCCCCCGTTACCTACTCCGCTAATCGACGCACAGGTCGCGTCGGCCGTCGCCGCGCCGGTCATGGCCGCGGCCGCCAAGCCCGATGCCACCGCACCCAGCAGAGCGCCACCCGTGTGCTTGCGATGTGAGCTGAGCTGACCCATTGAATGCCGCCCTCCTTACGGATTGATGATGGACAATCCGAACGGTAACTCCGGGATTGGCCGCGTGAAGGCGCATTCGACAAAATTAGCGGATAAGAAAATATTCGAGCCAGCGGTGGCTGTGGTTGTAAATTACCTGGATAATTCGAATGCGCTCTGGCGCAGCGGATGCCGCGAGCGGCGAATCAACCTGGGCACGAGATTGAACCGGCACAGCCACGCCCCAAATGCGAACCCGGGCCGCTACCTGCCCGTCCGCTCGCGGTGCTTGCACCCAGGCCAGCAGCAGGGCCGGCGCTGACCTTCCTCGAGCTCCTCCTGGGTACGGCGAATGCGGCGCTCTCGAGTCTTTTGCTGCTTGGCATCCTCAACCCAGCAAATGAACTCGTTGCGGGCCAACGGCGTAATGTCTTTCCAGGCAGTTAGTGCCGTTGCGTTGGCGATGAGTGCCTTGCGGAGGTCTACCGGAAGTTTGTGCACCACCCCGCCCGGCACCCGCTGATCGCTCACAGACCCAGAATAACGGGCGCCGGCGTGATGTGGAATTCGAAGACCGCTATTCCCGAGTCGCGCTTGCTAATCCGCTGGCGTCGGCGGAAACTCGGCACGTTTGCTGATCGCGTCGCGATACGCATGCACTCGACCTGAGGTCGTTCCCAGCACCGCGATCGTGTGCCCACCAAGCCCGTACGCGGCGACGAAGTCCCAATGCTCGAGGTCACCTTCGACGATTTCGATCGCATCGTAACCGGTTGGCACACCGAGCATCTGCAACTTGACGTCATATTGATCCGACCAGAAATAAGGCACCTCGTCGTAGGTCTGCGCGCGATCCGCGCCGACCAAGAGAGTTCGAGCTGCCGCTGCGCCCTGATGTCCCGCGTGTTCCCAATGCTCGATACGGAGATGCCGTTCATACAGCGGATGCCACCAGCGCGCGACATCGCCGGCGGCCACGACGTTGGTGCCGCCCTCGGCCGCACCCGTGGCATCGCAGACCACGCCATCGTCGACATGCAGTCCTGAGCCGCTCAGCCAGTCGGTTGCCGGACTCACGCCCATACCGATGACGACAACATCCGCGGGGAGCTGCGAACCATCGGTCAAACGGACCGCCTGCACCCGTCCGTTGCCGATGAATGTGTCGACGCCGACGCCGAGTCGCAGGTCCACGCCATGCTGACGATGCAACTCGGCCCAGCGACGCGCCAACTCCTCGCCGAGTG
>JAFAWC010000702.1 GCA_019242135.1 Mycobacteriaceae bacterium
TTGCGCCACATCACCGGCCGCACTGTCGACAAGGAGCCGAAGTGGCGGCACCCCGGCCCCAAGCTGGAAACCGGAGCGACCCGCACCTGGTAGGTGCGGGTCGTCTTGCGGATTGAAACTCTGCAGGCCTGAGCCGTCGGGCACCAAGCATTCAACGAAGAGAGAAGTCTGATGACAACGACCATTCCGGAACCCTCACAGGCCCAGCGCGAGCCCGGTCAGCTCGTGGAGATGGCATGGGATCCCATCACCAGGATCGTGGGCAGCCTCGGCATCTACACGAAGATCGATTTCGAGAACAAGGAAGTGGCGGAATGCCATTCCACGTCGTCGATCTTCCGCGGCTACTCCATCTTCATGAAGGGCAAGGACCCGCGTGACGCGCACTTCATCACCAGCCGGATCTGCGGCATCTGCGGTGACAACCACGCCACCTGCTCCTGCTATACCCAGAACATGGCGTACGGCGTCAAGCCCCCACATCTGGGTGAGTGGTTGATCAACCTCGGTGAGGCCGCCGAATACATGTTCGACCACAACATCTTCCAGGAGAACCTGGTCGGGGTCGACTTCTGCGAGAAGATGGTGTCGGAAACGAATCCGGGCGTGCTCGCGAAGGCCGAGAACACGCAGGCGCCGCACGCCGATATGCACGGCTACCGCACGGTCGCCGACATCATGCGCGCACTCAACCCGTTCACCGGTGAGTTCTACCGTGAGGCGCTGCAAGTCAGCCGGTGGACACGAGAGATGTTCTGCCTCATGGAAGGCCGCCACGTACACCCGTCCACGCTGTACCCGGGCGGCATCGGCACCACCGCCACTGTCCAGCTGATGACCGACTACATGACTCGGCTGATGCGCTACGTCGAATTCATGAAACGGGTCGTGCCGATGCACGATGACTTGTTCGACTTCTTCTACGAGGCCCTTCCGGGATACGAGAAGGTCGGTCTGCGTCGTACGCTGCTGGGTTGCTGGGGCTCGTTCCAGGATCCCGAGGTTTGCAACTTCGCGTACAAAGACATGGAGCAGTGGGGCAACGCGATGTTCGTGACCCCCGGCGTCGTCGTGGACGGCAAGCTCGTCACCCACTCGTTGGTCGACATCAACCTCGGCATCCGCATTCTGCTGGGCCACTCGTATTACGACGACTGGACCGATCAGGAGATGTTCGTCAAGACCGACCCGCTGGGCAATCCGGTGGACCGCCGGCACCCGTGGAACCAGCACACCAATCCGCACCCGCAGAAGCGCGACTTTGACGACAAGTACAGCTGGGTGATGGCTCCGCGCTGGTTCGACGGCACGGACCACCTCGCGCTGGACACCGGCGGTGGGCCACTGGCCCGCCTGTGGGCCACGGCGCTGGCCGGTCTGGTCGACATCGGCTACGTCAAGGCCACTGGCCACAGCGTGCAGATCAACCTGCCCAAGACGGCGCTGAAGGGTCCGGTTTCGCTGGAGTGGAAGATCCCGCAGTATGGCAGCAACACGATCGAGCGGGACCGCGCCCGGACGTACTTCCAGGCCTACGCCGCCGCCTGCGCGCTGCACTTCGCCGAGAAAGCGCTCGTGGAGATTCGTGCCGGCCGGACCAAGACGTGGGAGAAGTTCGAGGTGCCCGATGAAGCCATCGGCTGCGGCTTCACCGAGGCGGTCCGCGGCGTTCTCTCCCACCACATGGTGATCCGCGACGGCAAGATCGCGAACTACCACCCCTACCCGCCGACGCCGTGGAACGCCAATCCGCGCGACAGCTACGGCACCCCCGGCCCGTATGAGGACGCGGTTCAAGGTCAGCCGATCTTCGAGGAAAACGACAGGGAGCACTTCAAGGGCATCGACATCATGCGCACGGTGCGCAGCTTCGACCCGTGTCTGCCCTGCGGCGTGCACATGTACCTGGGTAAGGGCAAGACGCTTGAGAGATTGCACTCGCCAACCCAATCCGTGACCGGGGAATGACGAATGGCCGATCGCCGGGAGTCCCACCAACTTGCGGAGGAGGAAGAAGCGCAGTGGCGCACGGCGGGCGATCGGATCCAGACCTTGCTCGACGCCAGCGCGGCGGCTGGAGCTGTGGCGCGGGAGCGCGCCGAGCAGCTGGTCCGTGAGGTCACCGACCTTTATGGAGCCGGCCTCGAGAAGATGATGCGGCTGGCGGTCTGCGCTGACCCCGGGTTAGCGCAGACCTTCGCCGAGGACAATCTGGTCGCGAGCCTGCTGCTGGTGCACAACCTTCACCCGCACGACGTGGGCCGGCGGGTGTCCGACGCCCTGGCTAGCGTGCGGCCCTATCTCGGTTCCCACGGCGGCGACGTGCATTTGATCGAGGTCACCGACGGGCCGGGTGGCGGCATCGTGCGGTTGCAATTCTCCGGGAGCTGCCGCAGCTGCCCGTCGTCGGCGGTGACGCTCGAGCTGGCGGTCGAGGACGCCATCCGGGCGGCCGCCCCGGAGGTCGACTCGATCGAAGTGGTTGCCGCCGAACCGGAATCGGCGGGGCGCAACGCTGCGAAAGACACCGTGATTCCCGTCAACTCACTCATGAACCGCCTGCACGCCAACGGGCACGCCAAACCCGTCTGGCACCCGGTGCCCGATCTCGCCGGTCTCAGCCCCGGCGAGGTCGGCGGGTTCCGGATCGACGGCACCACTGTGCTGGCATGCCGCGTGGACGACGAGCTCTTCGCATATCGCGACCGGTGCGGCAACTGCGGCGAGTCGCTGGCCGGTGCCGCGCTGCACAAAGTCATGGGTTCCAACCAGCCGGTGCTGCGGTGTCCGCGCTGCCGCGCGCACTTCGATGTCGTGCATGCCGGGCGGTGCGTGGACGGCAACGGCCACGGCGAAACCCATCTCGAGCCGCTGCCGCTGCTGGAGCGCGATGGTGTGCTGTCCCTGGCTCTTAGTCAGGCATCCACATGACCGGCGCGTACGACGTGCTCGCGCGCATCAGGGCCAACCGCGGCGCTCCCCAGGCCGCCGGCGAGCGGTGCGAGATGTGCTCGGAGCCCATCGCCGATGAGCATCAGCACGTCGTGAACGTCGAGGGCCGGCAACTGATGTGCGTCTGTCGCGGCTGCTATCTCCTGTTCACCGACACCGACGCGGAGCTGCGCTACCGCGCGATCCCCGACCGGTACTTGGTGTTTCCCGATTTTGCTCTCGACCGCCGAGAGTGGGAGGCGCTGCAGATTCCCGTCGGCCTGGCGTTCTTCTTCCGCAACAGCGCGCTCGCCCGTACCGTCGCGTTCTACCCGGGCCCCGCTGGCGCCACGGAATCAGAGCTGGATCTGTCCGCATGGAACAACATCCGCGCCGCCGACGCGCGCGTCGACATGCTCGCTGACGACACCGAAGCGCTGCTCGTGCGGGTTCCCGACGATCAAACAGCCGTTCCCGAATGCTTTCTCGTGCCGATCGACGCGTGCTACGAGTTCGTCGGACGGTTGCGGATGCTGTGGCACGGGTTCGACGGCGGCCAGCAGGTGCGCGAGTTCATCGCGGAATTCTTCGGCCTTCTCGCTGCGCGCAGTCGGGCTGTGTCGCCATGAGCGAAGTGACCTACGCCGTCGTCGACGTGTCCCCGCAACCGTATGCCGTGACGCCGGTGCTGATCGCGAGGGTCGGGGTAGCCTCGGTCAACGACGATCCCGTCCATGCCATCGCGCTGCGCTGTCAAGTGCGCATTGACCCGTTGCGGCGCCGCTACTCCGACGATGAAGCGGCCGGACTGCTCGACCTTTTCGGTCCGCGCGAGCGATGGAGCACCACCCAGCGGACATTTGTCTGGCTGCACTGCGCCGCGATGGTGCCGGGATTTACCGGTGCCACCCAGGTCGACTTGCCGCTGGAATGCACGTACGACTTCGAGGTCGCCGCCGCCAAGTACATGCACGCTTTGCGCGACGGCACGATTCCACTGCAGTTTTTGTTCAGCGGAACGGTTTTCATTCAGGGCGGCCATGGGTTCAGCGTTCAACAGGTGCCCTGGGATCGCGAGGACCGCTACGACATGCCGGTGTCGATGTGGCACAACCTGATGGCCCAGCACTACCCGAACACCGGCTGGTTGCGGCTGCGCCGCGACACCCTCGACGCGCTCGCCGCCTACAAGTCCGGGCACGGCATGCTCGGGTTCGACGATGCGATCACGTCACTGCTTCCTGTCACCTCCCATGAGGCGGAGGTCGAGCACACCCGATGAGCACGTGCGCAAAAAGAGAGCACACCCGATGAGCGGCGGATGGGACCGGGTCCGCACCGTCGCTGACGCGGTGCTCTACGAGGGTTACCTGCTCTACCCGTACCGGGCGAACTCGCGAAAGAACCAGACGCGCTGGCAGTTCGGTGTGGTGGGGCCGCCCCGTGCCGCCGAACGCGGTATCGGTGAGGACGACACGCTCTCGGCGCAGATCCTGCTGGCCGGCGACGCGTCGCTGTCTCTGGTGGTCCGATTTCTGCAGTTGCAGCACCGCGCCGCCGAGCGCGACACCGGTGACGGTCTTTTCGAGCCCGTCGCTGAGCTAACCGCCGGCGCCCGGTCATGGCTCACCTGGGATGAAGCCGTCGAGCGCGAGCTGGTGTTCGGTCCGCTGCCGATCGCTGCTATCCAACCAGCGCAGACGATTCCACTCACTGTTGCCGGCGGCGATGACATCGAACACGTCGACGGCGGCCGGCTGCTGCGCACCCGGCGCGAGTTGACCGGGGAACTCAGGCTGGCCGCCGAGCAGGACGACGGGCTGGTCCGGATCAGCCTCGTGCTGCGAAACACCGGTCTGGCGCCGAACGATAAGGACGATGCGATCGCTACATCGTTCATTGGCACCCATTTCATCGTGGAGGTCCTCGAGGGGGAATTCGTCTCACTGTTGGATCCGCCTTCTTTCGCCGTCGACGCCGTCGCACGATGCCGCCAACACCGCTGCTTCCCGGTCTTGGCCGGCCCGCCGGGTGAAAAGGATTTGATCCTGGTGTCGCCGATCATCCTCTATGACCACCCACAGATCGCCGAACAAAGCGAGGGCGCGCTCTACGACTCCACCGAGATCGACGAAATCCTGACGCTGCGCGTGATGACGATGACCGACGAGGAGAAGGCGCAGGCGCGGGCGACGGATCCGCTTGCCGCGCAGATCATCGACCGCTGCGATTCGATGTCGCCCGAGGCGATGCTGAACCTTCATGGCGTGCTGAGGAACCCGCATGCGTTCTCCGACCGGCCGGCCTTGATCCCCGAGATTCCCGACGGCGTCGACTGGTGGGACCCGTTGGCAGACAATGCTGTGCAGCCCGAGATCGACGCCGTGCTGGTCAACGGGGTTCGGGTGAGCCGCGGCAGCCATGTGCGGCTGCACCCGTCGCGCCGTGCCGATGCGCAGGACATCTTCTTCAGCGGCAAGACGGCACGGGTCACGTCGGTCCACGAGGATGTCGACGGCAACCAGCACGTCGCTGTCGTCGTCGACGACGACCCGGCCGCTGAACTGCA
>JAFAWC010000711.1 GCA_019242135.1 Mycobacteriaceae bacterium
TACGTCAATGCCGTCGATCCGTTCGCCGAGGCCTATGACGGCTTTCTGGTCCACTCACGGTTCGGCCCGGCGGCACCACTGGACGGGGCGACGATCCTGGATCCCTCGGGTGAGGGTTTGGGTGCGCCCGTCCGGTTCCGTCCCGACCTTCGTGTCCCACTGATCACGGTCATCACCGAGACCGACCTGCTCGGTGCCGTCCTTGCCGGCTATCACCTGGCGCGCCAGCCCGAAAGCGAGCACCTGCGCGCCTGGGAGATACCCGGGGCGGCACACGCGGACAACTACACCATCCTGGTGGCCCCCATCGACAGCGGATCGGCATCGCTGGAGGCCATCGTGGCTGCGTACGCGCCGACCGACATGCTGATGGGCCACCACCTCTCGCATTGCATCAACTTCGCGCCGCAGCACCACTACGTCGTCCAGGCGGCGATCGCCAGGCTTGATGACTGGCTGCGTAACGGCGAGCCGGCGCCGAACGCGCCCGGCATGGCGTTGAGCGATGCGAACCCGCCCGAGCTCGTGGTGGACGAAAACGGACTCGCCCGCGGCGGCGTCCGCACCCCCTGGGTCGACGTCCCCGCGGCGAAGACGTCGGGCGCGGTCGCCGCGACGGCGGCGGATGGCGGTGGGGCCAACGACCACGAGGTGATGTCGGCGATCTTCGGCTCCGGCGAACTGTTCGACCCGGCCACCCTGGGCCGGCTCTACCCGGGCGGCCCGACCGACTACCTCGACCGATTCACTGCGGCTCTTGATCGGGCGATCAGGTCCGGATTCATCTGTGCCGCGGATCGCGAGGAGATTCTCGCCCTTGCGGCTGCGAGTTATCCGGGCGGCACATAGATCGTGTCGTTGTGAGCGAGCCGGGCCCCACCGAGTGGGGCGTCGACGTGCGGGGCGTCGGGCCGTGGCCCGGTCCGCTGCCCGACGACGCACGCTACGACCCGCGGCTGCTGCACGACGGTGACAGCCGCAACGTCGTCGACGCCTACCGGTACTGGAGCCGCGAGGCGATCGTCGCCGACATCGATACGCGCCGTCACCCGCTGCATATCGCGATCGAGAACTTCGGCCACGACGCGAACATCGGCGGCGTGGTGCGCACGGCGAACGCGTTCGCCGTGCACACCGTGCATATCGTCGGGCGGCGCCGCTGGAACCGGCGCGGTGCGATGGTCACCGACCGCTACCAGCGGCTAGCGCATCACGCGACGACGGCCGAGCTGCTGAGCTTCGCCAACGAGTCGGGACTCACGGTGGTCGCGGTCGACAACGTGCCCGGCGCGGTTCGCCTGGAAGAGGCGAGTCTGCCACGCGACTGCGTGATGGTTTTCGGCCAGGAAGGCCCCGGCATCACCGACGAGGCGCGCGCGGGCGCTGAGGTGACCGTGTCGATCGCGCAGTTCGGATCGACCCGCAGCATCAACGCGTCCGTCGCCGCCGGCATCGCGATGCACACGTGGATTCGGCAATGGGCCGACTTCACCCGCGCCTGGTGAGGCAGGATTCCTGTCATGGAGCAGCAATGGGCGAACCGTGCCGCGAGCGCGGAAGCCGCCGTGCTCGCCCGGCATTTGCGGCGACTGTGGGCGATGCCCCGAACCCAGCTTGGTGTGGTCGCGTGGCCGTCGACGCGGCAAAACCGGCTTTTTGCCAGCTGGAACTTCTGGTGGCAGGCGCACCTGCTGGACTGTCTCGTCGACGCAGAGGTGCGCGACCCGCAGCCGCAGCGGCGCAAGCGCATCGCCGCGCAGGTTCGCGGACACCATCGGCGCAACGTGGGCAAGTGGACGAACGACTACTACGACGACATGGCGTGGCTGGCGCTGGCTCTCGAGCGGTCAGGCCGGCTGGCCGGTGTTGCGCGGCACCGCGCGCTTGCCACCTTGACCAAACAGTTCATGCAAGCGTGGGTGCCCCAATTCGGCGGGGGCATCCCCTGGCGAAAGCAGGACCGGTTCTTCAACGCTCCCGCCAACGGGCCAGCCGGAATCTTCCTGGCGCGCAACGGCGAAGTGCGCCAGGCGCAGATGATGGCGGATTGGATCGATGCGACGCTGGTCGATCCGAACAGCCATCTGGTGTTCGACGGCATCAAGGGGGGCGCACTGGAGCGCGCACAGTTCACGTACTGCCAGGGCGTGGTGCTCGGCTTGGAAACCGAACTCGCCGTTCGCACAAAAGACGATCGCCACGGGCAGCGCGTGCAGCGGCTGGTGAGCGCCGTCGCGGCGAACATGGCGCCCGACGGCGTACTGAAAAGCGAGGGCGGCGGCGACGGCGGGCTGTTCAGCGGCGTCACGGTCCGCTACCTGGCGCTGGTGGCGTCCGCGCTGCCCGGTGACACGGCGGCGGACGCCGCGACCCGGGACACGGCCCGAAAGATCGTGCTGACCTCCGCGCAGTCGGCGTGGGACTATCGGCAGACCGTCGACGGGCTGCCGCTGTTCGGCTTCAACTGGGGCCGCACGGCCCAGATTCCGACCGCCGAAAGCGCCGGCGCCACCTTCTCCGGGGGCGCCGTCACGTCCTCCTCGGTGCCGGAGCGCGACCTGTCCGTCCAGCTGTCGGGATGGATGCTGATGGAGGCGGCGCACAGTCTCACGAATTAGCTCACCACTGGTCACCGGACGCCTACCCTTTGACTATGCGGCGATGGGCAGCAGGGGCGGCGGTGCTGTTGACTGTGCTCGCCGGCTGTGCCCAGCCCGAGGTGCGAAGCCACGCCCACGCGTCGGTCACCGTCGATGACAAGGATCAGGGCAAGCTGCTCACCATCAGCTGCAACCAATTCCAGTCCTCGTGG
Source organism: Mycobacteriaceae bacterium (assembly GCA_019242135.1). Classification (GTDB taxonomy): domain Bacteria; phylum Actinomycetota; class Actinomycetes; order Mycobacteriales; family Mycobacteriaceae; genus Mycobacterium. The sequence goes on from JAFAWC010000711.1 coordinate 2,813, forward strand.
TTCCTCGACATCACAGACGCCAACGCGAGCGCCAAGGCGATCGTCGATATGAACGGCGATAAGGCCTCCGTCGAAACCGTCGAGATCCGCGGATTCAACGGGTTCACCGGCAGCTACTGGCAAGGCGGCACGGGCACCGCCGACGCCAAGCTGATGAACCAGACGTTCACGATCACCGGCACCGCCGACGGGATGAAGGCGGGCGAGACGAAACCAGGAACGGCCACCTTCACGATCACTGCACGGTGCTGACGCCCCTGGCAAAACGGTTGGATTCAGCTCGATTGCTCGGGCTGGGGTTCCTTCACGGTGCCCGTCGATGACTTCTTCGCCGTGCGTCGCCGCGCCAGCAGCCCGCGCCCGACCGAAATGATCGCGGGCAGAAGCGACAGGATCACGATCAGCAGGATCATCATCTCAAGGTGGTTCCTGACAAATTTCACGTTGCCGAGGAAGTAGCCGAGCAGTGTCACTCCTGCGCCCCAGGAGACTCCGCCGATGATGTCGAAGCCGAGGAACACCAGATAACGCATCTTCGACACGCCGGCGATCACCGGTGTGAACGTGCGCACGATCGGCACGAAGCGGGCCAAGACGATCGTGAACGGGCCGTGTCGTTCGAAGAACTCGTGTGACTCGGTGACGTATCGCTGCTTGAAGAACCGCGAGTCTTCCTTGGTGAACAACGCCGGTCCGATGCGGCGGCCGATGAAGTACGCAGTCTGATCGCCGGCGATCGCGACCAGCGGCACGGCGATCAACAAGGCCCAGATGTTCGGGTTGCCGCCCGAGGCGAACAAACCGGCCGTGAACAACAGCGAATCCCCGGGCAGGACCGGAAACAGCAAGCCCGTTTCAATAAAAACAATGACCAGAACGCCCGGCAGGATCGCGGATGCGAACACCCCGGTCCGTGGATCAATCCAGTACGAGGGGTCCATCAAGTGCGGCAATGCCACGAGCGTCGTGCTCATGGCAACCCAACATACCGGCGCCGCCCGGTGAGATACTGCCAGGGACGTCGCCGCACCCTGTGGAAGGAGCTGCAATGCCCATCGCCACGCCCGAGGTCTATGCCGAGATGCTGGCCCGCGCCAAGGAGCACTCGTTCGCGTTTCCGGCGATCAACTGCACGTCGTCGGAGACGATCAACGCCGCGCTGAAGGGTTTCGCCGACGCGGGCAGCGACGGCATCATCCAATTCTCCACTGGCGGTGCAGAATTCGGGTCGGGCCTCGGCGTGAAGGACATGGTGACCGGGGCGGTTGCGCTGGCCGATTTCGCACACGGCGTCGCGGACAGGTATCCCGTTACTGTGGCGTTGCACACCGACCATTGTCCGAAGGACAAACTCGACACCTATGTACGGCCGTTGCTGAGCATCTCGCAGCAGCGGGTCGCCGAGGGCAAAAACCCGTTGTTTCAGTCGCACATGTGGGACGGCTCGGCCGTCCCGATCGACGAGAATCTCGACATCGCGCGGGAATTGCTCAAGGGCGCGGCGGCCGCGAAGGTCATCCTCGAGATCGAGATCGGTGTGGTGGGCGGCGAGGAAGACGGCGTGGCGCACGAGATCAACGAAAAGCTGTACACCACGGCGGAGGATTTCGAAAAGACGATCGACGCTCTCGGCGCCGGGGAGCACGGTAAGTACCTGCTGGCGGCCACGTTCGGCAACGTTCACGGCGTCTACAAGCCGGGCAACGTCAAGTTGCGGCCCGACGTGCTGGCCGAGGGGCAGAAGGTGGCGGCCGCCAAGCTGGGCTTGCCAGGTGATGCCAAGCCGTTCGATTTCGTGTTCCACGGCGGCTCGGGATCGCTGAAGTCTGAGATCGAGGAGGCGCTTCAGTACGGCGTGGTGAAGATGAACGTGGACACCGACATGCAGTACGCGTTCACTCGCGCCGTCGCCGGCCACATGTTCAAAAACTACGACGGCGTGCTGAAAGTGGATGGCGAGATGGGCAGCAAAAAAGTCTATGACCCGCGCTCCTACCTCGCGCTGGCTGAAGCGGCGATGGCAGACCGCGTGAAGCAGGCCGTGAGCGATCTGCGCGGTGCCGGTAAGACGATGTTTTCTTGATAAAATCGCTGCTTGGCGTGCGCATGCCTGCGGCGTAAAGGACGTCCTTCTCATCGGGGGTGCGCCTACCTTCCAGCGATTGCAGCCGATCGACAGGCCATTCCTTCGTGGGGTAGGGGTCTTGGG
>JAFAWC010000062.1 GCA_019242135.1 Mycobacteriaceae bacterium
TGCAGGGCCGGGCGGCGGTCGCGACCGCCGCCGCGCTCGTCGGAATCGTGTTGCTGTGCACCGGTGTCATCGTGGGACTGCTGTCGGGCGGGCCTCCGCTGCGTCGGGCGTTGCGCCAACTGCTCATCGGCTTCGGCGCCGCCGGAATCACCTATCTGCTGGGTCTGCTGTTCGGCACGGCCGGCGGTTGGCGCTAGCCTGCAACGATGAGCGCGACGAACGACCGCCAAGGGATATCGGAGGTAGCCGAGCAGTCTGGCTGGCAGCGCAGGCAGCTCGACCGCATCGACTTCTACCGGCGAGGCGCCCGCGAGGTGGAGGTGCTGTTCACGGCCGACACTCTCAACGGCGGCACCCTGTACGAGGACTTGCACCTGTTGACACACACCCGCGAGAAGGCGACGGTCGAAGGCTGGCTGACCAGGGCGATGTAGCCCTCACACCGCCTCGGCCAGCGCTGCCAGCGTCTGCGCGGAGGTGTAGGTCGGCCGCCAGCCCAGATCCCTTTTGGCCTTCGTGGTGTCCATCACCACCGACGTGCGGGCGACGTGCAACCACTCCAGGTCCGACGGGACGAACGGTAACCGGGAGATCGCCGCCGACGCCGCGGACGCCGCGGCGGCCGGCACCTTGACCGGCCTGCCGCCCAACGCCTTCGCCACATCCGACATGGTGATGAGCCCGTCGGCGGCGATGTTGTAGGCACCCGGCGGAGCAGGCGCTGTGCTCGCCAGCGCGATCGCCTCGGCCACGTCGTCGTGGTGGACGAGCTGCAGCGGGATCCCGGGATCCGGGACCACCGGCTTGAGCACGGGGATCGCCTTGGTGACTGAGCGCACCGGCCCGGGCAGCTGGTTCCACGGCATCGCATCGGCCAGCGCGGGCGCCTTCGGGCCGGCCACGATGCATGGCCGCAGCACGAAAACCTCCAGGGATGAGCCGGCGGTGACCTCGGCGAGCGTCGCCTCGCAGGCCGCCTTCTGCTCCGAGTAGTAGTGCTCGGGCGACCCGCGCGGCGGCACGTCCTCGGTGAGTGGCACCGGATTGTCGGAGTGGTAGCCGTACGCGGCGACCGACGAGGTGTACACCAGCCGCCGAACACCCGACCGTTCGTGTGCGGCGACCGTCGCCTCGAACACATTGCGCGTGCCGGCCAGATTGATCCGCGCGCTCTCTTCGCGCGAGCCCATGATGATGAACGCCAAATGAACGACGACGTCCGCGTCGGCGATCAGCGCCTCGACCGCATCGCGGTCGAGGATGTCGCCCTGCCGATACGCGGTCTTCGTCCACCCGTACCGCCCGGGATCAAACGGCCGCCGGGCCATCCCGTTGATCACCTCCACCGCCGGTTCACGCTCGAGCGCCGTGACGGCCGAGACGCCGATTTCGCCGGTAGGGCCGGTGACAGCCACAGTGAGTCCCACTCTGTCATCCTTCCCCGCAGCGGCTCACCGTGAAACTAGGATGGGTCAACAGTCCGAGGGAGTGTGCGATGCAGCTGATTTCACCGACCGACAATATCTTCCTGCTGGGCGAATCCCGCGAGCATCCCATGCACGTCGGGGGACTGCAGCTGTTCGCCCCTCCCGACGATGCCGGGCCGGACTTCGTGCGGGACGCCTACGAGGCGATGCTCACGTGCTCCGACGTCCAGCCGACGTTCCGTAAGCATCCGGCGTTCTTGGGCGGAATCACCAACGTCGCATGGACCGAGGACAAAGACATCGAGCTTGACTACCACCTGCGGCGCTCCGCGCTGCCCGCACCCGGGAAGGTCCGGGATCTGCTGGAGCTGACCTCGCGTCTGCACGGCAGCCTCCTCGACCGCCACCGGCCGCTGTGGGAGACGCATCTGGTCGAGGGTCTCGACGACGGCAGGTATGCGATCTACGCGAAAATGCACCATTCGCTGCTCGACGGGGTGTCCGCGCAGCGCCTCATGCAGCGGGCGCTGACGCCCGACCCCAACGATGACGAACTGCGCGTGCCCTGGACACTCAAGCCTCGTCGTCGCAACGCCGCCGGCCCCCTCCCGTCTGTGCTGCAGACATTGACGCGTACGGCGGGATCCATTGCGGGCCTTGCTCCCTCGACATTGTCGCTCGCGCGGGCGGCGCTGGTTGAACAGCAGCTGACGCTGCCGTTCCGCGCGCCCAAGACGATGTTCAACGTCCGGATCGGCGGAGCTCGACGCGCGGCGGCACAGTCGTGGTCGTTGGAGCGCTTCAAGCGTGTGAAGGCTGCGGCTGCCGGCGTGACGGTCAACGATGTGGTGCTGGCGATGTGCGCGGGCGCGCTGCGCGCCTACCTCATCGAGCAGAACGGCCTACCGGAGACGCCGTTGGTGGCGATGGTGCCGGTGAGCCTGCGCACCGAGAAGGACACCGACGGCGGCGGCAATATGGTCGGCACCATCCTGTGCAACCTCGCCACCAACCTCGAGGATCCGGCCAAGCGGCTGGCCGCGGTTCACGCCTCGATGAGCGACAACAAGAAGGTGTTCGCGCAGCTGCCCCAGGTCCAGCAGTTCGCGTTGTCGGCCTTCCTGACCGGTGGCCTCGCGTTTTCGCTGTTGCCCGGGTTCGTCGCCACCGCGCCGCCGCCGTTCAACATCGTGATCTCGAACGTGCCCGGGCCGCGCGAACCCCTGTACTGGAAGGGTGCTCGGCTCGACGGCAGCTACCCGCTGTCGATCGCCCTGGACGGGCAGGCGCTCAACATCACGCTGACCAACAACGCCGAGAACCTCGACTTCGGGCTGGTCGGGTGCCGGCGCAGTGTGCCGCACCTTCAGCGGCTGCTCGGCCACCTCGAGGATTCCCTGAAGGACCTCGAACGCGCCGTCGGCGTCTAAGGGATGTCGCCGACCACCCCAAAACCCGCGGACGGGTAGCGGATGAAGCAGAGCGGACGCGAGGAGCAATGAGGCAGAGCGCAGGCCTCCTGCCGTACCGGGTCCGCGATGGCGTGGTCGAGGTCCTGATCGGCCATCCCGGCGGACCGTTCTGGGCCAGAAGAGACGACGGCGCGTGGTCGGTCCTCAAGGGCGAGTACACCGACGATGAAGACGCGTGGCTAGCCGCCCAGCGGGAGTTCACCGAGGAGACCGGACTTGCACCGCCAGGCGGCCCACGCATCGACTTCGACCCCGTGCGCCAGCCCAGCGGCAAGGTGCTGACCGCGTTCGCGGTGCACGGCGACCTCGACGTCACCGATGCGCGCAGCAACACCTTCGAGATCGAGTGGCCGAAGGGATCGGGCCGACGCCGCGAGTTCGCTGAAATCGATCGCGTGCAATGGTTTTCGGTGGCGCAAGCGCGCGGCAAACTACTGGCGGGTCACCGCGTGCTACTCGACCGGCTGATGACCCATCCGAGTCTGTCGGGCCTGCGGGAGGAATAGCTACGGGCAGGTCACTTCCATCGTGAAATCATGCGTCGGGATCGGGGCCGTCGGGTTGGACATATCGGGCATCGCTCCTACCGCTGCCGCCTTGCCCGTGATCGTGTACTTGCTTCCGTCTTTGTTCAGCGTCGCGTCGCCACCGGTCATGGTGTTGCCCTTTTGGTAGACGAGCTTCTGCCCGTTGAGCACAAGCGCAACTTGCTGCACGTCGTTCCCCGTGATCTGCGCGCCCATGGCGGTGTTGGGGTCGCCCTGGTTGCCGAGTGAGATCTGGGTGGCCTGCGCCGACGTTTCGCAACTGACGGTGCCCTGGATGTTCTGATCCTTCCCGTCGATTGTGACTTTGGCCGAGCCCTTGCCGACTGAGGCGCACGTGCTACCGCTGCACGCCTTGTTACTCGAACAGCCAACCATTCCCGCAACAACAATGACCGCACCGGCTGCGGCCACGAACCCTCGCTTCACCACGTTCTCCTTTGTTGCCGTGATCCGTCATGGTTGGCGGACCATCGCCAAGCAGTATGGTGTTTGCCCTATCCGCAGGTCATGGGTTTGGGCGAAAAAAACGAATGCTCAGCAGTTGGCTTTGACCTCGAAGTTTGCCGTTGCCGGCTGGTTCGGGTTCGCGTTGTTGGCGCCCTGGGCTGTTCCGTTGACCCGGAAGGTCGTGCCGATCATGGTGGCGTTGGCTTTGCCGATCTGGGTCCCCCACACACTGCCGGTGAAGTCGCCGACATTGGTGATTACCACCGACCTGGCGGTGACCGTGCCGCCGGTGTCGACGACGACGGTGACTCCCGACTTGTCGTCGCCGGTCTTTATGGTGTGGGTCCAGCCGTCTTGCGTGCATTCGACCGCACGGGTGGTGCCGCCGGTTTGCCCGTTCACCGTTACCTGCGCGGTCATCGGCGCCAGCGAACCCGGTGGCTGAGGCGAATCGGTGGGTTTCGACGAGCATGCGCCGGCGACGGCGCAGACTGCGGCCACGGTTACGACAACCAATCTCTTCTGCACCGCACACCTCGATTCCGCTTCACCTACTCGAAGCTTCGGCAATTGATTGAATACGTCCGTGGCCGAGCAGGCAAGAGAGTTCTTCACCGTCGATGCTCAGCTGCGCGGCCGCAGGGGACGGTGCGGGGTGATCCGCACCCCCCACGGCGACATCCACACCCCGGCCTTCGTTGCCGTCGGAACCCAGGCAACCGTCAAGGCGGTGCTGCCGGAGACCGTGAGAATCCTTGGCGCGCAAGCTGTTCTGGGGAATGCCTACCATCTCTATCTCCAGCCGGGCCCCGATGTCGTCGCGGCCGCGGGTGGTCTCGGCGCCTTCATGAATTGGCCCGGGCCCACATTCACCGACAGCGGCGGTTTCCAGGTGCTGTCACTGGGGGCAGGCTTTCGCAAAGTGCTCGCGATGGACACCACCCGCGTGCAGGCCGACGACGTGATCGCCGAGGGCAAGGAACGGCTGGCGCTGGTCGACGAGGACGGAGTGACGTTCCGGTCGCACCTCGATGGGTCGTCGCACCGCTTCACCCCCGAGCTGTCGATGCAGATCCAGCATCAACTCGGCGCGGACATCATCTTCGCGTTCGACGAGCTCACCACGCTCGTCAACACCCGCGGCTATCAGGAGCGATCGGTGCAGCGCACACACAACTGGGCGGTGCGTTGCCTTGCCGAGCACCAGCGTCTGTCCGCCGACCGGCCCGACAAGCCGGCGCAGGCGCTGTTCGGCGTGGTGCAGGGCGCTCAGTACGAGGACCTGCGACGAGGAGCGGCGCGTGGCCTGACCACGATCACCGGCGCCGACGGCCGTGGCTTTGACGGCTACGGCATCGGCGGCGCGCTGGAGAAGCAGAACCTCGCGACGATCATCGGCTGGGTGATCGATGAGTTGCCCGACGACAAGCCGCGTCACCTGCTCGGCATCAGTGAGCCCGACGACCTGTTCGCCGGCGTCGCGGCCGGCGCCGACACATTCGACTGCGTGTCCCCGTCGCGTGTTGCCCGCAACGCCGCGGTGTACTCGCCGACCGGACGGTTCAACGTCACCAACTCGCGGTGCCGCCGCGAATTCAGCCCGATCGACCCCGAATGTGACTGCTATACCTGCGCGCACTACACCCGCGCATATCTGCATCACCTGTTCAAGAGCAAAGAGATCCTCGGCTCCATGCTGAGCACGATCCACAATCTGCGGTTCGTGATCCGGCTGGTCGACCGGATGCGGGAAGCCATGTACCAGGACCGGTTCGACGATCTCCGCGACGACGTGCTCACCCGGTACTACTCGACGCCCGCACAATGAGACTATGCCGATCCAGGCCACGCCGACTCCGGCCGAATCCCAGGCATTGTTGGTTCAGCTGCTCGATCCGTCCACCCGCGCGGATCCCTACCCGGTTTACCGGCAGGTCCGCGAGCGCGGACCCCTGCTGATACCGCCGGCCAACCTCGTCGTGTTCAGCTCGTTTTCTGACTGCCACGAGGTGCTGCGCCATCCCGCCTCGGCCAGCGACCGGCTCAAATCAACCGTTGCACACCTGAGATCGCCGCGGGTGCCGAGCCGAGGCCGTTCGGCATGCCGGCCTTCCTGTTCCTCGATCCGCCCGATCACACCCGGTTACGCAAGCTGGTCAGCAAAGCGTTCGCGCCGAAGGTGGTCAAAGCACTGGAGCCGTACATCAGTTCGCTGGTGGGCTCGCTGCTCGACCAGGTCACCGAGCGCGGCGGCTTCGAGGTGATCGCCGATCTGGCCTATCCGCTCCCCGTGGCGGTGATTTGCCGGCTGCTCGGGGTCCCGATGGAAGACGAACCGGAATTCAGCCGGGCGTCGGCGCTTCTGGCGCAGTCGCTGGACCCGTTCATCACGTTCACCGGTGAGCTGCCCGACGGATTCGACGAACGGATGCAGGCCGGGCTGTGGTTGCGCGGATATCTTCGGGACCTGATCGAGCGGCGCCGCGGCGAGCCCGGTGATGACCTGATGTCCGGGCTGATCGCGGTGGAGGAGGCCGGCGACCAGCTGACCGAGGACGAGATCATCTCGACGTGCAACCTGTTGCTCATCGCCGGACATGAGACGACGGTGAATCTGATCGCCAACGCGATCCTGGCGATGTTGCGCGCGCGGAAGCAGTGGACCGCGCTTGGCGAGCACCCGTCACGGGCGGTGGCGGTGATCGAGGAGACCCTGCGCTACGACCCGCCCGTGCAGCTGATGGGGCGCATCGCGGGCGAGGAGATGGTGATCGGCGACGTCACCGTACCCAAGGGCGATGTGATGATGCTGCTCTTGGCGGCCGCCCAACACGACCCCGCCGCCAACGAGCGACCCGACGAGTTTGACCCGGATCGGGAAACGATCCGGCCCTGGCTTTCGGGCACGGACCCCACTTCTGTCTGGGTGCCCCCCTCGCGCGACTGGAAGCCGCGGTCGCGCTGTCGGCGGTGACGGCGCGCTTCCCCGCCGCACGCCTGGACGGCGAACCGGTGTACAAGCCGAACGTCACATTGCGCGGAGTGTCGTCGCTGCCGGTCGCGATCTAGGGCCGGGCGGGGTAGATCCACGGCTCGCGGGGCAGCCCGGTCGCGTCGAACTTTTCCAGCAGCTCGCCCAGGCTGCCCGACGGCCAGCCCAGTGATGCGGATATTTGTCTGATCGCGCCCTGGACCCCGATCCCGGCCAGGGTGATCGCTCCGTCGCGCTTGGCCAGCCGCCGCCCAGCGACGTCGAGCACCAGCGGCACGTGCACGTAGGCCGGTTGCGGGTAACCGAGCACGTCGGCGAGGTAGGCCTGCCGAGGGGAGGACGCCAGCAGATCGTCACCGCGCACCACCTGGTCCACGCCCTGGGCCGCGTCATCGACGACCACCGCGAGGTTGTAGGCCGCGACCCCGTCGCCGCGTCGCACCACGAAGTCATCGACCACGCCGGTGTAGTCCCCGTGCAGCAGATCGTGCACGGTGTACCGGCTGGCGCCGGCGCGCAGCCGCAGCGCGGGCGCTCGCCCTATCGCCGCCGCGCGCGCCTGCCGTTCGGCAGTCGGCAGGTCGCGGCACGTGCCCGGATAGGCGCCCTGGGGCGCATGGGGTGCTCGCGGCGCCTGCTGGATATCCCTTCTGCTGCAATAACACTCGTAGAGCAGGCCGCGCCGGGCCAACTCGGCGATCACCACGTCGTAGCGTTTCCGGTGCGCGGTCTGCCATTCCGGCGGCTCGTCCCAGGTCAAACCGATCGCCGCGAGGTCGGCAAGCTGCGCCGCACCGACGTCGGGGCGGGCACGGTCGTCAAGGTCGTCGATGCGGATCAGAAAACGCCGGCCCGTTGACCGCGCGAATAACCATGCCAGTACCGCGGTCCGCAGATTGCCGATGTGCAGCCCCGCCGACGGGCTGGGCGCGAACCGACCCGCCGGGCTCATAGCCGGTGAATCTAGTTCAGCGCTCCCACGGCGCCTCGTCGCCCATTTTCTCGTAGTACTTCGCCAGGTGGCTCTTCACCCGGTCGATATCGTTTTTCGGCAGGTCGACGCCCCCGCGAGAGCCCTGCATGATCGCCCCGGCCGCCATCACGCCGCGCGGCACGGCTTCGAGTTTGCCACCCACCACGTCGGCAATCAGCAGTTTGTACGCCGTGAAATTGTCCTTGTTTTCGCTGTCGTACCAGATGTGCGCATCCCGGTACTTCTCATTCGGCTGGTCCTCGGCGCCTGCCCACTTCCGGACGCGTTTGTCCGCCGCGGTGCCATCCCACTTGCGGTCGCGGTCCGCCAGCGGCAGATCCTGAAACGTTGTCACAGACATGCATTCGGCGTGCCCGGTGGGGGCCGGCGGTAAACGTTGCGATGATGGACCAGGATGGATGACGTGGACTTGCCCGTACAGCCGCCGATAGAACCAATGCTGGCCAAGGCCCAGGCGACGGTGCCCGACGAGGCGGGGGTCTGGTCCTACGAGCCGAAGTGGGACGGCTTCCGTGCGCTGGTGTTTCGTGACCGTGACGCGGTGGTGCTGCAGTCGCGCAACGGCAGGGAGTTGGGCCGCTACTTTCCCGAGCTGGTGGAGGCGCTGCGCGAGGAGACAGCCGTGCGGTGTGTGCTCGACGGTGAGGTGGTGGTTCCGCGCGAGATTGGCGGCCGCATGAGGCTGGACTGGGAGTCGCTCAGCCAGCGGATCCACCCTGCCGACAGCCGCGTGCGGATGCTGGCCGCGCAGACCCCCGCACATTTCATCGGCTTCGACGCGTTGGCCACCGGTAAAGAGTCGCTGATGGCCGAGCCTTTCCGCGTGCGGCGGCAAGCGCTGACGGAACTGGTCTCCGAAAAGCAGTGGTGTCACGTCACGCGCACTACCGAGGACCCCGAGCAGGGCGCGCGTTGGCTGACTACGTTCGAGGGTGCCGGACTAGACGGGGTGATCGCCAAGCGGCTCGACGGCGCCTATGTCCCGGGCAAGCGCGAGATGGTCAAGGTCAAGCACGCCCGCGACGCCGATTGTGTGGCAATCGGATACCGCATCCACAAGAGCGGACAGGGCGTCGGATCGATCCTGCTCGGCCTCTACCGCGATGACGGGGAGCTTCAAATGGTCGGCGGCGCTGCGTCGTTCACGGCCAAGGATCGGCTCAAGCTGCTCGCCGACCTCGAGCCGCTGCGCAAGGGCGACGACCTGGTGTATGACGGCGAGCCGAGCCGGTGGAACGCCGCGGCGGACAAGAGGTGGATTCCGGTGCGGCCGGAGAAAGTCGCAGAGGTGGCCTACGACCAGATGGAGGGCGACACCGGTCACGGGCAACGGTTCCGGCACACCGTGCGGTTCGTGCGCTGGCGCCCGGACCGCGACCCGAGAAGCTGCCGGTTCGATCAGCTGGACGTGCCGCTGAACTACGACCTGTACGACGTGCTGGAGTCGTAATGGCCACTGCGGCGGAGGAAATCGATGTCGACGGCGTAACGGTCCGGTTGACCAACCCGGACAAGATCTATTTCCCCAGGCTCGGGGCGAACGGCACGAAACGCGCGCTGGTTGACTACTACCGTGCCGTTGCGCAAGGTCCGATGCTGACTGCGCTGAAGGACCGGCCGACACATCTGCAGCGGTTCCCGGACGGCATCGACGGCGAGGAGATCTACCAAAAGCGGGTGCCCCAGCATCATCCCGACTATTTGGAGACATGCCGGGTCACGTTTCCATCGGGCCGCACCGCGGACGCGCTGAAGGTCACGCACCCGTCGGCGGTTGTGTGGGCCGCGCAGATGGGAACGGTCACGCTGCATCCGTGGCAGGTACGGTGCCCGGATACCGAGCATCCCGACGAGCTGCGCGTCGACCTGGACCCACAGCCCGGCACCGGCTTCGGTGACGCAAGCACGATCGCGGTCGACGTGTTGAAGCCGCTGCTCGACGAGCTGGGGCTGGTCGGGTACCCGAAGACGTCCGGCGGTCGCGGCGTTCATGTGTTCCTGCGCATCAAGACCGATTGGGACTTCATCGCGGTGCGCCGGGCCGGCATCGCGCTGGCCCGCGAAGTGGAGCGCCGCGCGCCCGACGCGGTGACGACGTCGTGGTGGAAAGAGGAGCGGGGCGAGCGGGTCTTCATCGACTTCAACCAGAACGCGCGGGACCGGACCTTCGCCTCCGCGTACTCCGTGCGCCCTACCCAGATCGCGACAGTGTCGACACCGCTGACGTGGGACGAACTAGCGGGCGCCGACCCCGACGACTACACAATGGCAACGGTGCCCGACCTCGTTGCGCGCCGGACGGATCCGTGGGCCGACATCGATCACAACCCGCAGTCGATCGGGCCGCTACTGGAGATGGTCACGGCCGACGAGGAGCGCGGCCTCGGCGACCTGCCGTATCCGCCGAACTACCCGAAGATGCCGGGGGAACCAAAACGCGTGCAGCCGAGCCGCGACACCGATCGCAAGCCCCCCCGCGACACGTAACCGACCGCAAGCCCCCCGCGACACTTACACCGCGGCGACGACACGCCGATCCGAGCCGCCCTGAGTGCAGTTTCGCGGCTACTCGCGACATGTTCCGCGTGTGAACGCGGCGTTCTACGCGTTTCCGCTGATGTTTTGCGACTCACGGTGCCTGCATGCTGGCTAGCATGAGCCAGATCAATTCACGCGCGGATACGCCGCTGGTGGACTGGAGCGATCTTGGCGTGAGCGGGATTTTGCCGACCGGCACGGTGACGCTGCTGTTGGCGGATGTCGAGGGCTCCACGCGGCTGTGGGAGACCCAACCCGCCGAGATGACGGCTGCCCTCGCACAACTCGACCGTATTCTCACGGACCTCATCGCAGTCCACCGCGGGGTGCGCCCGATCGAACAGGGCGAGGGCGACAGCTTCGTGATCGCGTTCGCCCGCGCGTCTGACGCGGTGGCCGCTGCCCTGCAGCTACAGCGCGCGCCGCTGGCCCCGATCCGGCTGCGCATCGGGATCCACACCGGCGAGATCCAACTGCGCGACGACGGCAACTACGCCGGCCCGACCATCAACCGCACCGCTCGGCTGCGCGATCTGGCCCACGGCGGCCAGACCGTGCTGTCGGCTACCACAAGCGATTTGGTCCTCGACCGACTCCCCGAGGGTGTGTGGCTGACCGATCTGGGGACTCACCCGCTGCGCGATCTACCCCGCCCTGAGCGTGTGGTGCAACTGTGCCACCCTGATCTCAGCAACGACTTTCCACCGCTGCGTACATCCGAGATCGGCGTGTCCCATAACCTCCCGGTGCAGTTGACGAGTTTTGTTGGGCGCCAAGCCGACGTGCACCAGGTGCGCCAGCTGCTCGCCGAGAACCGGCTGCTTACGTTGACCGGGGCGGGCGGGGTGGGCAAGACGCGCCTGGCTGTGCACATCGGCGCCGAGCTGGCCGGCCACTTCGGCAGCGGGGTGTGCTATGTGGATCTGGCGCCGATTGCCGATCCCGACCTGGTGCCAGTGGCTGTGGCCCGCGCTCTGGGCCTGCCCGATCAGCCCGGCCGCTCCACGATGGACAGCCTGCTGCGCTTTGTTCGCGACCGCGAGATGCTGGTGGTCCTCGACAACTGCGAGCACCTGCTCGACGCGACCGCCGAGCTGGCGGTCGCCCTCCTCGGTGCGGCGCCTGGGCTGACATTTCTCGCCACGAGTCGTGAGCCGATC
>JAFAWC010000177.1 GCA_019242135.1 Mycobacteriaceae bacterium
CTCTTACCGCCGCTCACCGTTGCACAAGTCGATTTGATAAATCTTGCGCACTTGCGCCGTTAACCCAACCTCCGCATGTCGCCGGATAAACCCGCGCAACGTCAATGAGATAGGTTTTTCTTAGTCACTATTTTTGGGCGACCCAGCTGTGAGTGAGAGATCCGGGCTAGCGGATTCAACGACTTACTCCCATACCGATCTCCGATTCCGACACAGCAGTTGGAACGAGCTCTGGCGGGAGACAAGAGCGAGCTCCGCAACGCTTGGCTTCGCCGTTGAACCACACGATGTTCGGGCAGGCTAGGATTGGCGGGGAACAATGTCAGCTCTCGATTGGCTGGTCAGGGGCAGATCCTGCTCAGCGAGCGCCAACTTCAGTTGCCGACCTTGGCCGCCAAGGGCGGCAATGATACCGAAACTGAAGCAGCAGTGTCCTCAATTCCGAGCCAGGCTGTGGTCAAAAGCCAGAAAGCGTGAGCAGCAGTCTCGGCAACCCGCGGCGATACGGCAGGACCGACCCGCCCACCAAGGTCTTTGACTCGACCATCGGGGCAAAACAGACACGCCGGGTCGCTCGGTGCAGCTGCGCGCACTCAGCAGGACAAGCGTCGCATGAGGTGCCTGGTGTTGAGATAGAGCTCCTGATAGATGTCGTATTGCCGCGCATACATCGCTGCATTCTCCGGGCAGGGTTTGATGTCGCCAGCGACTGGGTTCCATTCAAGGATCGTCTGGCGCTCAACATCGCCCACGGCCAGCGCGGCAAGGAACGCGTCGCCGTAGGAAGCTCCGATCGTCTGCGCGCGCACCAGCTGCGCTCGACCACAGATGTCGGAGGTCGCCTGAAGCCAGACGCGATTGCGTGTACCGCCACCGACCGCCGAAATGCTGCGTGGCGTCTGTCCTGCCTCGAGATAGGTCTCGATGATATGGTTGGTGCCATTGGCGATGCCTTCGAGCAGTGCCCGATAGGCATCAGCCCGCGTGTGGGTGAGATCGAAGCCGAGCCAGCAGCCTTTGGCGTGCGGATCGTGGAGCGGCGTGCGCTCACCGGAAAAGTACGGCAGCACCAGCAATCCTTTGGCCCCCGGCGGTGATTGCTCCGCTTCCGAAGCGAGGATCGCTGCCGCCAGCCCAGGCTCGAGCTCGCGCGCGAACTGGTCGGCAAACCAGCGGGTAAGCGTTCCGCTGGTCGCGAGCCCCGACATGCAGGCATGCTGATCAGCAAACAACCATGGCGCGTACCACAGCCGTGGATCGCGCACGCGCTCGGGGGTCAACATGATGATGAAGATGGTTGAACCATACATAACCATCATGTCGCCTTCCTCGAGAACGCCCACGCTCACCGCCTCGGCGGCTGCATCGACGGTGCCCGCGATAACCGGCGTGCCTGCAGCGAGCCCAGTTTCAACCGCTGCGGCCCCCGTAACTTCGCCGGCGATCTCGCTTGACCACAGCAGTGTTGGCAAGAGCTCGCCGTGGGCGATCCCGGCGCAAAGCTCCGGGTCCCAGTCGTGTCTGTCAACGGCGTAGAAGGGGCTGAAGCCCGCGGCCGTGTAATGGTCCAGCACATAGGCGCCAGTCAACCTGTAGACCAGGTAGCTCGTTGAGCTGAGGATCTTGCGCGTTCTGGCGTAGATCTCCGGCCGGCGCCGTTTGAGCCACAGCACCTTCGGCCCAACGGACTGCGAAGTGAGCGCATTGCCGCAACGCTCCAGCAGCAAGTCGGGGCCGATCTTGTCCGTCAGCTCGACAATTTCTTGCGCTGCTCGAGCGTCGACGCCGTAGAGAACGGCGTTGCCCAGCGGCTCCCCCTCGCCGTCCACGGGCAGCATGCAAGGCCCGATTCCGCTGCACCCGATCGCCTTGACAGCCGCGGCGGCAATCCCGGCCTCGGCCAGCAGCTTGCGAGCGATGAACGTGAAATCGTCCCACCAGTCCTCGCGCGGCCGGTGCTCGGCCCAGCCGGGCTGTGGCACGATCATCTTGTGCGGCCGTGAGGCGGAGGCCAGAACGCGGCCGTCCGCAGCAACCAGCACGCCTTTGGATTCGAAGGTGCCGATGTCGATCCCGAGATAACAATTCATTGGGCGTAGCCATCCCGGTCGAGACTGAAGGTCTGGTCAATCCGGCGCAGCCCCTCCAACAGCAGTCTCGTGAGGGCTTCGAGATCGCGCAGATCGCAGAGCTCCAGCGAGGAATGAGTGTAGCGCACAGGAAAGCCAAGATCGATACAGGCAACCCCTTCCTTCACTCCTTGCACGTACGCCGAATCGGTGAGCACACCGATGTGCGCACTTCGCTGCAGCGGCAGGCCGTTGATCGTCGCGGTATGCGAGAACAGCTGCACCAGCGCTGGATGCGGGATGGTCCCGTTCAGGGTGCCGCGGCCGTGGAAGCTGTACATCGCCATCGTGGCGCCACCACCGAGCTCGCATTCGCCGCGGCTCGTCATATCAGGCGTGTCGGTCGCGAGCATCAAATCCACCTGAATGGCGATATCCGGTGAAAGACTGTAGGCTGCCACCATGGCGCCCCGGAGATTGAACTCTTCCTGCACGGAAAAGACGATGTGGGTCCGCGGACGTTCCCCCGTGGCCACAAGTCCGCGGGCCACTTCGAGAACCACCGCGCAGGCAGCGCGATCGTCGACCGCGGTGCCCGCAATTCGATCGGGGCCAAGATCCAGGAACTTCGGTTCGTAAACCACCGGAGTACCGATCTCTATTCCGGCTGCGCGCACATTCTCTGAGCTCTCGAATCCACCGTCGAGATGCAGCTCCGCATAGGGAACGACCCGGTACCTTTCTTCCGGAGCGGTTGCGTGGTGGCTCTTGCTCGAGATCAGCGCCGGCCGGTCGCGGCCCTCTCCGACGCAGAGCAGGACCGGCAGGGACGGC
>JAFAWC010000198.1 GCA_019242135.1 Mycobacteriaceae bacterium
GCCCGCCCGGCCCGCTAGCCTGGCCATCATCCGCGACCGGCTGCGCCGTTGGCTGCCCGCCGCCGCGGTCGACGCGGAGGCCGCCGAGGAGGTTCTGCTCGCCGTCGGTGAAGCCGCCGCGAACGCGACCGAGCACGCCACCCAGGATGCCACTCACCAGGTCGAACTGACGGTGACCGCGCGCTTGACAAAAGCGGGCCTGGCGCTCACCGTGGCCGACGACGGAAACTGGCAAGAGTCGTCGGCGTCGGAGGCACACCGCGGATACGGCATCGCTTTGATGAATGCGATGGTGGACGCCGTTGATATCACGTCGACGGGGCATGGCACCACAGTCGACATGCTCAAGGAGCTGCACCCATGAACGAGGCGCAATTTCGGCTGACCGGTGCCAGCGGGGAGCAGGCGCCGATCGTCACCGCGGCAGGTGACATCGACCTCGCGAATGTCAACGAATTCCAAGAGACGATGACCAAGGCCGCCAACGGCGCCCGCGCGGTGACCGTCGACCTCTCCGAGGTGTCCTACTGCGACAGCGCCGCTGTCCGGGCGCTGTTCTCGGTGGCGGCGACCGCTAAGCTCAATCTGATCATCCGGTCGAACGGCCCGATCACGGCGCTGCTGTCGGTGTCAGGGCTCGATCACGTCGCAACCGTCACGACGATAGATGAGTAAATATCACGATGCCGTCCCCACACTTTCAGCCCCGCAAGCATCCTGCGCTGTTCGCCCTGCTTTACCGCATCCTCGAACGCGTGCGCGGCGACATCCCCGACGCGATCGGACTGACCATCACGGTGCACGGCCGGCGGTACGGCGAAGGGCCGACGATCGTGGCCGCGTGGGGCATCGGATCCGACATCATCAGCGCCCAGCTATCAGGCCTTGGCGGACCGTTGCCCGACGCGCTGCGCTACGAGATGCCGGTGCTCAGCCTCGACCTGTTTGACGACGAGCGCTGGCCGCGGCTCACCTCGGACGCGTTGGTGGCGCGGGCCCCGCAGGAGGCGGAGGCCTGGACGCAGGTTCGGGGCGCCGTTTCCGTGCCCGGCCTGTGGGAAGACGACGGCAACATCGTCATCTCCTGCCTTCTCAAACAGCCGGCGACGGCGGCCACCGTGTCGGCGCTCATCAACTACGAGCGCCTCGTCAATGCGGCGTTCGTCACGACAGCCGCCGAGGACGCTGCCGGGATCGAGGACATGCTCACCGTGCTGCAGTCGCGCGGTGCCATCGAACAAGCCAAGGGCGCCATCATGGGCTGCCTGGGCTGCGACGCCGACCAGGCGTGGGATGTTCTGCGGCGGGCCAGTCAGGACTTCAACGTCAAGGTTCGCGCGTTCGCGGTGGCCCTGCTGGAACACATCAGCGGCACACCGGCCGAGCAGCCGGCGTTCGGCACGCCGATCATTCCCGACCAACAGACACGCCACGCCGCCGAGATGACGTGGGCCGCGCTTCGCAGCCCGCCGCGGCCCGCGCGCGCCGCCAAATAGGTGCCTGCGGTGGATGCCCCGCGATTGATCAAGGTGCTGGCCGGACGCCGTGTCGCGGTGCTGACCGGCGCGGGCGTGTCCACCGACTCGGGAATCCCGGACTACCGCGGCCCCGATTCACCACCGAGTAACCCGATGACGATCCGGCAGTTCACCACCGATCCGGCGTTCCGCCAACGGTATTGGGCACGCAACCACGTCGGCTGGCGCCACATGGACAACACGTCACCCAATGCCGGTCACCGGGCGCTGGCCGAACTCGAAAAAACGGGTGTCGTCACCGGGGTCATCACCCAGAACGTCGACCTTCTGCACACCAAGGCCGGCAGTGCCACCGTGGTGAACCTGCACGGCACCTACGCGCAGGTGGTGTGCCTCGACTGCGCGCACACCATGACACGCCCGCAGTTGGCGGCACTGCTCGAGGGGGCCAACCCCGGGTTCGACGGGGACACCGACCGGCCCGCGCTGGCGCCCGACGCGGACGCGGTGCTCGCGCGCGCATCGTCGGTTCTGTCGTTTTCGGTCGTCGACTGTCCGTCCTGCGGCGGCATGCTCAAACCCGACATCGTCTACTTCGGCGAGAACGTGCCCAAGAACCGGGTGTCACAGGCGTATTCGCTGGTCGACGACGCCGAGGCGCTGCTGGTCGCGGGGTCGTCGTTGGCGGTGTTCTCTGGCTACCGATTCGTGCGCCGTGCCGCGGCACGCGGGATTCAAATTGCGATTGTCAATAGAGGCGCCACCCGCGGCGACGACCTGGCCAGCGTGAAAGTCGACGCCGGCTGTTCACCGATTCTCACGCTGCTCGCCCACGAACTCGCGCCCGTTACCGCGGACGCGAGGAGCAATAGAGTCACCGCGGACGCGAGGAGCAATAGAGTCACCGCGTGATCGCGTCCCACTGCATGCGGACGTCGGTTCCCCCGGTCGACGTTTCGATCGACGCGCGGTCGGACAGGGCCCGGATGAGCGGGATGCCGCGGCCGCGGGTACGGCCGGCCGGCCCGTTCTGCGGCGCGCGCCAGACGCCGCGATCGGAGATCGTCGCCGTCAACCGCGCCTGGTCAGCGTCGTAGCGCGCGACCAGATCCATCGTTTTGGGGCGTTCGGCGCTCAGATAGGCGAACTCGGCCGCGTTGGCGAGCGCTTCGTTGATCGCCAGCACCAGGTCACCGGACCGGATCGGATCGAGGTCGAAGAAGCGCTCAAGCCATTCGGCGAACTCTTCTCTGACACGGGCAGCGCTGTGTGCGTCGGCCGCGGCGCCGACGTATTCGAACCTCTCGTCGTCGACGACCACAGCAGCACACACGGTATCGATCATGGCACTAAGCAAGGTACCCACCGCCGCAGTGTCTTACGCGCGCCTCACGCGCTCAGCGCGGCCAGCGCCTCGTCGCGGGTGGCGTACAGCTTGATCAAGTCTGCGATGCCGACCAGCTTGAGCGGGCGACTCGTCGCCGGCCCGTCAGCGACGACGCAGAACCGCATATCGGGCGTCACCTCGTCGTGAATGGCGACGAGCACGCCCATTCCCGCCGACGCCAGAAAATCGACGAGTGTGAAATCGATCACCAGACCGGCCGGTTGCCTGTCCAGCGTCGACCTGACGGCCTGTTCCAGCTGCGGTGCCGTCAGCATGTCGACGACGCCGGAAACCGACACAACCGCAACTCGGCCGACCCACTCTTCGTCGACGGCGCACGTTGTCCGCTGTTCGTCCACACTCACCTCCGGGTGGATTTCCCCGTGCGACTGCGCACCGGGGCGGGGTTGACTCTCGCGAGGCTGCGTGCTGAACCTGCAAGGTCAGAAACATCGTCGACGCCGGGGCGACCCGACGCCGGTCAAAGCGGATGACTATCATCGCACGAACCAACACAACAGGGTAGCTGATAGGCCTAGGAATCGGCTGTCAGCGCCAGCAACGCGACATCGTCGTCGGGGCGAAGCGTAGGCACCAGCGTGGCCAGGTCATTGACCAGGTGCACCGCCGACTGACCGGCGCGGTCGGCTACGAAAACGCGCAACGCATCCTCCCCGAAACAGTCCACTCCGTTCGGCCGCGCCTCGGTGATCCCGTCGGTGTAGAGCAGCAGTGTCTGGCCACGCCGCAGCCGGATCGTGCACTGCTGAAATAGCGCGTCGGCGACGGCGCCCACGAGCATGCCCCCGTCGGGACGGACCTCGGCGACGCTTCCGGCCCCGGCATCGGTCAGCAGTGCCGGGAGGTGGCCACCGGTGGCGAGGGTGACTCGAAAGTCGTCGCCAGCAGGGGTCAATGTGCCGAACAACACGGTGCAGAACTTCTGCTCGTTGGGGTCGCTCACCAGCACGGTGTTGAGTTCCGCGAGGCCGTCGACCGGGTTGTCGTGGTGCAAAGCGGCCGCGCGCAGGGTGTGACGCACCAGCGAGCTCACCGACGCGGCCGCGGTGCCGTGCCCCTCGACGTCGCCGAGGAAGAACGCCCACCGCTGCTTATCCAGTGCGAAAACGTCGTAGAAATCACCGCCCACCTGTGCCGACGACGCCGGGTGGTAGTGGGCGGCAAGCGACAAGTTGGGGATGGTGGGCAGCGACGGAGGCAGCAGCGAGCGCTGCAGCGCACCGGCATAGTCCTCGATCGTCGACCGGTCGAACTCGGCGATCTCCTGACGCTCGCGCTCGGCGGCGGTCAACGCGGCAAGCCGCAAGTCCAGTTCGTCCATGACGACCGCCGCCAGATCCGACAGGATCGCGATGTCGTCGTCGGTCGGGTCATGCGCCACGGTGTCTAAGACGCCGAGCGCACCGATCCGGTGGCCGTCGGGAGTCACGATCGGCGCCGCCGCGAGAAACCGCATCCCCCACTCGGCCGGCAGGAACGGGGTGCCCGTGCGGCGGGGATCGGTCGAGGCGTCGCGCACCACCACCGGCCCGTCGTCGAACAGCGCGGAGGCGCACAAGCCGGGATCGCG